>JAFDJI010000382.1 GCA_019307545.1 Deltaproteobacteria bacterium
CCACGTCGTCCGAAAGCGGTGAGGCCCCCACGATGAGGGGGTTTCGGAGCTCTATTCCCATGTACGTCGTGGAAAGGTCCATTGGTCCGCCTCTAGTCCTTGCCGGTTTGGGTCATTTCCAGGTACCGGGCGTAACGCCGCTCCACCTGCGATTGAGCCTCGCTCATGAGGCGACGGGCGCGCTCGGGGTTCGCCTGTTGCAGGATGCGGAACCGGGCCTCGGTGTAGGCGAACTCGCTCACGGGTAGCTTCGGGGCCCTGGAGTCGAGCTTCAGCGCGGGTTTGCCCGCGTCCTCGTTGCGTGGATCGAAGCGATACAGGGGCCAGTAGCCCGACTGCACGGCCTTGGTCTGCTGCTCGAGCCCGCGGTTGAGGTTGTAGCCGTGGGCGATACACGGGCTGTAGGCGATGACCAGGGAGGGCCCGGGGTAGGACTCCGCCTCCACCAGCGCGCGCACGGTCTGGGCGTCGTTGGCACCCAGGGCCACCTGGGCCACGAACACGTTGCCGTAGGACATGGCCAGCAGGCCCAGGTCCTTCTTGGGGGTGGGCTTGCCGCCAGCTGCGAACTTTGCCACCGCGCCGAGCGGCGTAGCCTTGGACTGCTGGCCGCCGGTGTTGGAGTACACCTCGGTGTCGAGCACCATGATGTTCACGTCCAGGCCGGACGCGAAGGCGTGGTCGAGGCCGCCGTAGCCGATGTCGTAGGCCCAGCCGTCCCCCCCCACGATCCACACGGACTTGCGGACCAGGTAGTCTGCTATTCGGTTCAGGTGCGGCGCCTGGACCTGGTCGAGTCCGGCCAGCACCTCGCGGAGCTGCAGGACCCGCTCCCGCTGCGAAGCAATGCCCTGCTCGCTGTCCTGCTCGGCATTCAGGATGGCGTCAGCCAGCTCAGTGCCGACCGCGTCCTTCATCCCGGCCAGGAGCCGATGCGCATCGGAGGCCAGGTGGTCCACGGCCAGCCGGAACCCCATCCCGAATTCCGCGTTGTCCTCGAAGAGCGAGTTCGACCACGCGGGGCCCCGCCCGTCGGCGTTTTTGGCGTAGGGGGTGCAGGGCAGGTTGCCGCCAAAGATGGAGGAGCAACCAGTGGCGTTGGCGATGAGCATTCGGTCGCCGAAGAGCTGGCTCACGAGCTTGATGTAGGGGGTCTCGCCACACCCCGCGCACGCCCCGGAGAACTCGAACAGGGGCTGCAGGAGCTGCGACTCCTTGGCGGTGCGCTTCACCTTGGCCCGGTCCATCTCGGGCAGATCGAGGAAGAACTCGAAGCAGGCGCGCTCCCGGTACAGGTGCGGCTCGAGGGGGGCCATGTCGATGGCCTTGTGGCGGGGATTGGCCTTGTCCTTGGCCGGGCACACCACCGCGCACAGGGTGCACCCGGTGCAGTCCTCGGGTGCGACCTGGATGGTGTAGCTGTGGTCCTTCAGCTCTCGGCTGCGGTAGCCGGTGTGCTGGAACCCGTCGGGCGCGCTCTCCAGAGCCCCAGGCGCGGACACCTTCACCCGGATGGCGGCATGCGGGCAGACGATCGCGCACTTGTTGCACTGGATGCAGAGCCCCGGATCCCACTGTGGGATCTGCTCGGCGATGGTCCGCTTCTCCCACCGGGTGGTGCCGGTAGGCCAGGTCCCATCCACCGGGAAGCAGCTCACCGGGAGCAGATCGCCTTCTCCGGCGATGATCCGCGCGGTGACGTTCTTCACGAAGTCTGGCGCCGTCTCGGGGACCACGGGCGGGCGGGTGTGGGTCGCCGAGACCTCCGCGGGGACCTCGACCTGGTGCAGGTGGTTCAGGGCCTGGTCCACCACGTTGAAGTTCATGCGGACGATGGCATCGCCCTTGGCCCCGTAGGTCTTCTTGATGGCGGCCTTGATGTGGGCGATGGCCTCGTCCCGTGGAAGCATCCCCGAGATCGCGAAGAAGCAGGTCTGCATCACGGTGTTGATGCGGCCGGCCATCCCCGCGTCGCGGGCCACCTGGTAGCCGTCGATGACGTAGAAGCGGAGCCCTTTCTCGATCATCCCGGCCTGCACTTCACGCGGCAGGTGCGCCCAGACCTCGTCGGGCCCGTGGTGGGTGTTCAGCAGGAACACCGCTCCGGGGGCAGCGTGCTGGAGCACGTCGAACCGATCGAGGAACGTCCACTGGTGACAGCCGATGAAGCTGGCCTGGTGAATGAGGTAGGTCGACTTGAGGGGGCGGGGGCCGAACCGGAGGTGGGAGATGGTGATCGCGCCGGACTTCTTCGAGTCGTAGACGAAGTGGCCCTGGGCCCAGTTATCGGTTTGATCGCCGATGATCTTGATGGAGTTCTTGTTGGCGGAGACGGTGCCGTCGGCGCCCAGCCCGAAGAACAGGGCGCGGGTGACGTCCTCTCGCTCCACGTCGAAATCGTCGTCCCAGGGCAGCGAGAGGTGGGTGACATCGTCGAAGATGCCGACGGTGAAGTGGTTGAGTGGACGCGGCTCGGAGAGCGCGTCGAACACCGACTTCACCATTCCCGGGTTGAACTCCTTGGAGGAGAGGCCGTAGCGACCGCCCACCACCATCGGGTCGCCCTGGAAGGGGGACGTCCCACTGGCCCGTGCCTCGCTGAGCGCACACACCACATCGAGGTAGAGCGGCTCGCCCGGGGCGCCGGGCTCCTTGGTGCGGTCGAGCACCGCGATCGCCTTGGTCGTGGACGGCAGGGCCTCCAGCAACCGCTTCGGATCGAAGGGCCTGTACAGGCGGACCTTCAAGATGCCGACGCGCTCGTCGTGCTCGACGAGCCAATCCACCGTCTCGTGTGCGGCCTCGGCGCCCGAGCCCATCAGGATGATGACCCGCTCGGCCTCGGGGTGGCCCACGTAGTCGAAAAGGTGGTAGTGGCGGCCGGTCCGCTCGGCGAACTCGTCCATGACCTCCTGCACGCGATCGGGGCACACGTCGTAGAAGGGGTTCACGGACTCGCGGGCCTGGAAGAACACGTCAGGGTTCTGGGCGGTGCCGCGTATGCAGGGACGGTCCGGCGTGAGCGCCCGGTCGCGGTGGGCGTCGATGCCCTCGGGATCGAGCAGCGCGTGGAGATCCTCCTCCTCCAGGCGCCAGGTCTGCGCCACCTCGTGCGAGGTGCGGAACCCATCGAAGAAGTGGAGGAAGGGCACCCGGGTGCGCAGGGTCGCCGCCTGGGAGACGAGCGCGAAGTCGTGCGCCTCTTGCACCGAGCACGACGCCAGCAGCGCGAACCCGGTCTGCCTCGCCGCGTACACGTCGGAGTGCTCCCCGAAGATCGACAGCGCCTGTGCAGCGATCGAGCGGGCGGCGACATGGATCACCGCGGGGGTGAGCTCCCCAGCGATCTTGTACATGTTGGGGATCATCAGCAGCAGGCCCTGTGACGCGGTGAACGTCGTGGTGAGCGCGCCGCCCTGCAGCGCGCCATGGACCGCGCCCGCCGCGCCGCCCTCCGACTGCATCTCGACCACCCGGGGGACTGCCCCCCAGATGTTCGGTAGTTCGCGCGCCGCCCACGCATCCGCGTGCTCCCCGATCGGGGAAGCAGGGGTGATCGGGTAGATCGCGATCACCTCGTTGACTCGGTATGCGACCCAGGCGACCGCCTCGTTTCCATCCCACGTAACGGTACGACGGCTTTCCATCGGGCCCCCAATGAGCCGGCCATTGTATCCCTGTGTGCGCGAGGGGAAAGGGCAGCCTCGTGTTGTTCACGCAGACGACCGCTCTCTTGTATCGTTGTGCACTGGAGGAACCGGGGATGCCCGAATTCAGCCTTTCGCCACTTCGGATGATCCGCACGATCGAGAACCAACTCGACGCGTTCCTGGATCGGGTCTCGGAGACCGGGATGATCCTGGAGGAGGGCGTCCGCTGCTACGTGGATGAGGGGAACTGCTGTGAGGTGGGGACCAAGCTCCAACGGATGCGGGAGGTGAAGACCGAAGGGGCAGAGCTACGCCGCTCCATCGAGACCGCGCTGTACACCGAGATGCTCATCCCCGACGCGCGCGGCGACGTGATGCGGCTCCTGAGCGACATGCAGAAGCTGATGGACAGGATGAAGGACTTCTTCCTGGAGCTGACCATCCGGCATCCGGACATGCCCTATGAGTTCGGGCAGGACTTCAAGGAGCTGGTGGCGGCGGTGGTGAAGTGCGTGGAGCAGACGGTGGTGGCGGCGCGCACCTTCTTCCGGGATCCGCGCGGAGTGCGGGACTGCCTCCACAAGATCGCGCACTACGAGGAGGAGGCGGACACCATCGCCATCCGGATGAAGACCCGGCTCTTCGATTCGGACGAGGACCTCTCCAGGAAGTACATGTTCTCGGATGCGGTGAGGGTGATCGACACGGTTGCCGACACCGCCAAGGACGTGGGCGAGCGCCTCGCGATCTTCGCCATCAAGAGGACGCTGTAGGGCATGGAGTTCACCGCGCTCGTCTTCCTCTCCAGCGGGTTGTTCCTGGGGTGGTCGCTCGGTGCGAACGACGCCGCCAACGTGTTCGGGACCGCCGTGGGGAGCCGGATGATCCGGTTTTCCACCGCTGCGGTGCTGTGCTCGGTGTTCCTGATCCTCGGGGCGGTGTATAGCGGCGCCGGCGCGGCGCACGGCCTGGGAGCTTCCGGTCTCCACCACCCAGGCGATCGTGGGTGGAATCGTGGGCTGGAACCTGTTCAGCGGCTCGCTGACCGATCTGGGGACCCTGTCCACCATCATGGCCACCTGGGTGGCGTGCCCCATCATCGGTGCGCTGTTCGCGGCGGGCATGTACCGGGCCGCGGTGGCCCTCATCGGTTGGGCGAAGATCCACATGTTCCACCTGGACGCGTACACCCGGTACGGGCTGATCCTGGCGGGGGTCTTCGGTGCCTACAGCCTCGGCGCCAACAACATCGGGAACGTAATGGGGGTCTTCGTCGCCTCCTCGCCCTTCGACCGGTTGGACCTCGGCGGGCTGCTGACCCTGTCCTCGGTCCAGCAACTGTTCCTGGTGGGCGGGTTGGCGATCGGCGTCGGCGTCATCACCTACTCCCGGCGGGTGATGGAGACGGTGGGCCGGAGCCTGGTGCCCTTGAACCCAATAGCTGCCTGGGTGGTGGTGGTGTCGCACTCCCTGGTCCTGTTCATGTTCTCCTCCAAGGAGTTGGAGCACTTCCTGGTGAGCCACGGCCTGCCCGCCATTCCGCTCATCCCGGTGTCCAGCTCTCAAGCGGTGGTCGGCGCCGTCATCGGGGTGGCGCTCTCTCGGGGCCTGAAGGGTGGACGGATCGTCCGGTGGAGGGTCCTCCGCCAGATCGGCACGGGCTGGGTGTTGACCCCAATAATGGCCGCCCTCCTCTGCTTCTTCGCCCTGTTCTTCGTGGAGAACGTGTTCGATCAGCAGGTGTACGCTCCGTCCCGCTACCAGGTGACCGAGGAGGTGATGCTCCGGCTCGAGTCCAAGGGAGTCCCCACCGACGACCTGGCCGACCTCGTGGACGCA
>JAFDJI010000383.1 GCA_019307545.1 Deltaproteobacteria bacterium
GACGTCGAGCATCAGGTCCCTCAGCACCTCCTGCCGCTCGTCCGCCCGCTCGTCCAGGCCCCGTGCTCCAAGGACGACCACCTCGATGGCCCTCGACGCGCCGGGCTTGCTTCCGGAGTAGGTGTCGTTGTCCCAGGCCACCACCCTCAGGTGGACGCGGTCTCCGGGACGGAGACCCAACTGGACCGGCCTGGCCGCCAGCGCACCCCAGACCTCCGCCCGCCGCTCCCGAGGAACAAGGAGGGTCGGGTTCTGCTCGCGCCCGTCGAACTCCAGCACCACCCGCGCGATGCCGTAGTCGTCCCGCGCGCGCCAGCCGATGCGGATGGGTTGGTCGACCGCCACCTCCAGCACGTCACGCTCCGCGTCCAGGTTCACGTCGGGGACCAGGTCGGGCTCGGGGGTGATGGAGAAGGGACGAGAATCGCGGGGCTCTCCTTGCTGGTAGGTGACCAGGTGGTAGAAGCCGGGGTCGGTTCGGATGGTGAAGGACCCCGACAGGGTGCGCCCATCGCTCACCTGGGCATCGAGGGCCGGCTCGTCGTAGGCGACCAGGGCCGCGGCCTCCACCCGGGCGGCGGACCGGGCGATCACCCTTACCGTGGTCCCCGGCGGGCCGTGGGCATCCCCGGTGCTGTTGCTCACCTCGACCGGGTCCAGCCCGGTGTACCCCGGATAGGTGTACTGGAGCACCAGGTCCCCCACCCGGGCGCGCTGCTCTTCCGGGCCGAACTGGATTCCGTCGACCGCGGCCTGCGCGCTTCCCCCAGCGAGCCACCAGTGGAGCGCGTATCGGGGTCCTCCAGGGGTGACCAGGGCCACCAGGAGGCCCACCACCCCCACGAACATCGTGGCGAGGGCAAGGCGGAAGACCGACCCGGACGGGTGTACCCGGTGTGGCCGCACCGCCTTCATCGACCCCACCGCGCGGCGGGCCACCAACGCCAACAGCGCCGGGCTCTCCTGCCCAATCGGGCCGTCGGTGCGCTCCACTGCAGTGAGCAGCCGACCGCGGAGCATGGGGGTTATCTCTTCCACCAGCCGTGCCTGCCGCATGGGGTCCCCGGTGGGACGCCAGCGCAACGCCAGTGGGACCAGAACCGCCAACCACGTTCCGATGCCAGCCACCAGCACCAGCGCCACCATCGCAGCCGGTCGATGCCATCGTCCCGTCGCAGCCGCTACCGCGACCACCTCCACCACCACCCCGAGCAGCAGAGCGTACAGCCCCACCCGGGCCAGCAGCAGCATCCGCTCGCGCCAGGTGAGGGCGGTGATGAAGCGCCGAATCCGGCGAAGATCCTCGGTCACATTGCTCCAGGAACGCCGTGTGGAACGCCAAACGTCCGCACTGCTACAAGATAGCGCGACCGACCCCTGCGCAAGGGCGTGGTTCCTCTCCCTTGCGACTCATGACATGCCTTGACGGCAGCAGTCAGCTAGATCCGCCGGAAGACTCCGACGGCCTCGCCGATCACCTTCACCTCGCCAGAGGAGGGATCGACGTAGATCGGCTCCATGGCAGCGTTGGCCGGCTGGAGACGAATGCGGCTCCCCTCGTGGAAGAAACGCTTCACCGTCGCCTCCTCCTCCACCATGACCACCGCAATCTGCCCGTTTCGGACGGCTGGCTTCTGGCGCACGAAAAGGTAGTCGCCGTGGTGGATACCGTCCTCGATCATGGAGTCGCCGGTGACCACCAGGGCGAACACCTGGCCCCCGAGGGGCAGCAGGTTGGCATCCATACGGATGGCGCCTTCGTAGTTCTCCTGGGCGAGCAGGGGCACGCCGGCAGCGATTCGACCGACCACCGGAACACTGACCGTACTCTCGTCCTCCATCCGGACCATCGCGCCACCGGTGACCCGTAGGGACCGGGGTGATCCCCGCCCACCAGTGCGCTCGATGTAGCCCTTTCGCTGCAGGGCCTTGATGTGGTCACTGACGCCATTGGTGGAGCCAATCCCCAACGCCGCGCCGATCTCCCGGTAGGTGGGCACCACCCCGTTGGTGTCGATGACGGCCACGATGAATTCCAGGATCTCTCGCTGGCGGGGGGAGAGTTCTTCCACGATGCGCTCCTACTGTACGTGCGTTTTGGTGAACGCGCGTACAGTATATGCTGGAACGCGAGCGGGTCAAGGTGGGGAGTCGTCCCCCTCGGACGTGGCCTTGCCCCGATAGGCAATCCGGGCACGCAGCACGTCGATCTGCCCTCCCGAACCCACCGCGTCGACCGTGGCGCTCACTTCCACATACTCGTCACCGCCCCAGTAGCGACCTCCCGCGTACGGCATCCGGAGCAGGACCTGGTTCGAGCCACATCCCACCTGGCGAACGGTGAGGAAGGTCCGACTCGGGAGGCACCATCGCAGGAGCTTGCAGTGCCAGTTCAACGTCTCGACCCTCAGCTCGCCGCAACCTGGCGGGTTCAGGTCCGCCACCCCGGGCCCGTCCCCCGAATGGCGTATCTCCACCGCCGCAGTCGGAGGGGAGGCCGCCACCGCGAGCCCGCTCCGCGCCAGCATACGGGAAGCCTCCAACGCTCGCTCCTCCGCGATCAGCGTTCCCTCCTCCGGGTCGGCGAGGAACGACACCCTTACACTGACCCGATTGGTCGGCGTACCCGAAAAGGCCTTCATCAGGGCCTGTTCACGGGTGTCGAGGAACAGCCCGGCAGGCTCGCCCGCCAGGTAGGCGGTCACATCGCGGAGCAGGGCATCGTAGCCCGTCACCGTGAGCGCGAAGGCCTGTGGCTTCTGCGATCCCAACTCATCCGACCCCTGGGTGATGAGCCGAAGACCGCCGAGGCATCCGTAGTCGAGGGTCTTGATCTCGCCTGCCCCGGTGAGGACCTGGGCCTTCAATCCCGCCACTCCTTCCCCGCACACCAGGTAGTGGATGGGCTCGTCGATTCCACGCTCGGCCAAGAAACCCTTCAGCCGGTCCGGGTTCTTCAAGGTCATTCGGTACGGCTGCAGCCGCCCGGGACCGTAACGGGCCTGCTCGTTTTCCGTGCCCGGGCTGATCTGCTGCCAGGGATGCACCCAAGCGATGATCCCATCCACTCCAGCCGGCCGGTATTCCCCGTCCCGAAACACGTACATGAGCCCGCCGCAGAACTGGTCGGGGAAGTCCGCAGCATCGTGTTCCACGCAATCCATAGGGAGGTCGCCGATGATCTGCCAGTCACCCCGGTCCCCGAAGGTGATCACCTTGTCCCGGTTGCGGAAGCGCAGCCACAGCTCGTCCACGCCATCCTGGTCGTAGTCGCTGACCCGACGCAGCCACAACCCGCGGTGGTCGACACCCTGGTCGCGCACGAAGCTGATGGGGATGGGCACCCGTTCGGACACCCGGACGCGCTGCCGGACCTGTGCCGAGCTGACCAACTCCGGGGTGTATACGATGGGTCGGGTGGCGAACCACACCATCATCAGCACCGTGGTGAAGATGGGCACACCCACAGCGACCAACAGGCCCAGTGCACGAGCACGGGCACGGACGTCCACCACGCGCAAGACCGTGCTACCCACCTCGATGACCGCGCCGACATCGACCTGGGCCGGGGCGTCGCCCAGCCGCAACCCGTTCACGAAGGTGCCAGTGTGCGATTGGAGGTCGACGATCCAGAACTTGTCGTGGCGGGGGTAGATCTCCGCATGCTCGAGGCTCAGCTGCTCGTCGAGGGTGAGGTTCACCCCTCGCCCATGACGGCCGATCTTTGTCGACCGATCCGTCGAGAGCGCAAAACGCTCGCCCTTCATGGGGCCTGCGACGACGATCAGCTCGAGTTTTGCACTCACCACGTGCTCGGGTCAGACCATGCTGTTGTACCGCTGTTTGTGGAGCCAGATCAATTAGCTGGGTAGGGGACGTAAGCTCCCTGCAAGGAAGTCGGATGAGTCCACAGCAGCCCCAGATGATGGGCGGAATCGAGCTACCCCCGGTTACACCGCTGACCCGAAACGTGCTCGTTGCGCTGTTCGTTCTCTACGTCATCGAGCTGACTGCGGCGAACGTGTTGGGCCTTCCGACCCGTGCCCTGGCCTGGTCCGGATTCGGGGAAGGGTTCGCGCTCTACCAGCCGTTCACCCGCTACCTGGTCCAGGGCAACGGGGTGTTCGGCGTCGTGATAGCGGGCGTGGTACTGTACTTTTTCCTGCCCATCGTCGAGCGGCTCTGCAACACCGCCCAGCTTGTAGAGGCACTGATCGCAGGGGCCATCGGGGGAACGGTGCTCGGGCTGATCCTCGACGCCATCGGTCTGCTCCACGGCATGGCCCTGGGGTGGTCGGTCCTGGTCGAGGTCTTGGTGGTGCTGTTCGGCTTGATGCGGCCGAAAGCAGTGATCCGGCTGTTCTTCATCCTGCCGATCGAGGCCCGCCTGCTGGTGTGGGGTGCTGCCCTGGTGGGCTTCCTCCTGCTCCTGGCCACCATGGACCTGATGTCCGCCGATTTCTTCGGGACCCTGCTCGGCACCGTCGGGTGGTGGCACACCCGAGGCCCCGCAGGTCACCGGCGCAAGCTCCTACGCGACGCGTCGAGGATCGAACGGGAGTTGGACCGGTTCACCGTGCTGCCGGGAGGCCGACAGGACAGCCAGGACGACGGCAGGTCGGCTCGGCTTCGTTTGCGTACCGTTCCATCGCCTCGATGGCGTCCTTGATGCCCCCGGCGGCAAACAGGTTGGCGGCGGCCTTCGGGATTCGGCCGCCCGGGTCCGTCCAGATGTAGTACTCGAGCAGGGTCCGAGTCTCGTCGATCTGCACCAGCAGCCAACCGCCACGGGTGAAGCCGACGGGGGTGTTCTCCGCCACCACCTCGCGTCCCTTCTCGCTGGTCACCACGGTGGGATCCACGGTGCTGGTCCACGAAAGCTCTCGGACCGCCCCCCCGCTCTCCTCCCAGATGCGCTCGTTGCTCGACAGGTGGGTGATCCACCACCGGTCCGCAATCACGGGGACCGGCATGAACTGCAGCACCGCCCGCCCGCTCTGACATGGCGCACCGTCCACCAACTCCGCATACGTGATCCTGGTGTACCCGGGGTGGTGAAGCTCGTCGTTCACCACAGCCCACAGCCGCCCGATGGGCACATCGATCAACCCCGCCCCATACGCCTTCTTCGCGGCGTGACCCTCGACCGGCTGCAGCCCCGTGATGATCTTGCCCCGGGCGACGCGTTCATATTCCTCGCGGGGGATCTCCGGCGGCTCGGGGGCGACCCGCAACGCGCGGTAGGGCACGACCTCATCGACGCGCCGCAACAGCTCCGCCTCCGGGGAGGCCTCGTCGGGGGACCCGGCGGCGGCGCCCACGAAGCCCCAAAACGCCAGCCAGTGGTTCATGGCTCCGCTCTCCGCCCAAGCCCACGGGCACCATAACGGAGCGGGGCGGGGGGGACACCCATGCGTCCGAAGGCCCCCCCCGTGCCATACTCGTCCCAGAGGCCAAGCCAAGAAGCGGGGATCGGGGTCATGACCAAGCACCTCTCCGAGACGGAACGCCGAGGGCAGATCCTGCGTTCCGCGCGGTCCATCTTCATCGAGAAGGGCTACCTCGCGGCGCGGGTGGAAGACGTGGCCCGGCGCGCAGGCCTGTCCAAGGGCGCTGTCTACTTCTACTTCTCGTCCAAGCGGGAGCTGTTCCTGGCGCTCGTCCGCGACGAGCACGAGAACACGTACTCCTTCCTGGACCAGGCCGAGCACGACGATCGCGCCGCGGCGGTGAAGCTGATCGATCTCGGTCAGAAGTACCTCGACTACTTCGCGGGCCTCAAGTCCCCGCCGCGCTTCTTCCTCATGATGAGCGAGCAGGCCATTCGCGACGACGAGATCCGGGAGGAGCTCCACGCCGTGCACCTGCGGTTCGTGGACGCGGCAACCCGGATCCTGGCCCAGGGAATGGCGGAAGGGACCTTCAGGGACCTCGATCCCCTGGCGCTGGCACAGATCCTCAAGGCGCTCATCGACGGCTTCGCCGGGCAATCCGCCATCGGGGTGCGGCCCGACAAGGAGAAGCTGGCCAAAGATGGAATCGGCATGATCCTGCACGGGCTTCTCCGGAAGGAATCCCCATGAAGCTCGGTGTGCCGGTCGCCTACATCTCGAACAACCGCGAGTTGATGGTCCTGGACCGAACCGGCACGACCCACAGCCACACCCTGCACCTGGATGGGCCGCTCCTGTGGGGCACCTGGCAGCTGGGTACCCCGAAGTCCGCGGCCTTTTCCTGGCCCACCTGGTCCCCCGACGGGCGCCACCTGGCCTGTTTTCGCCTTCCGAGCCCCGAGACGGCCAGCGCGCGCGTGTTCGCGCACGAGGTGGGAGGGATCAGCTCCATCGAACTCGCCGACCTTGGCAATCGCCTTCCGATCTACCTGCACTGGAGCCCGGACGGCCGGCAGGTGGCGGTCCTGAGCCAGCGCCGCGACCGCCTGCAGCTCAGCTCCACCTCTCTCGACGTCGTTGGGCAAGAGGTGACCCTGGCCGAGGGGAGCCCGCTGTTCTTCACCTGGGCGGGTCAGGGGGTGTTGGCCGCCTTCATCGGTGACCTGGGTGGTCAGCGTTCTCGCATGGCGCTCCTCGACCCCACGGGACAGAAGCCCTCTTCGAGCCTGCCGGGCGAGCCGGGCAACTTCTGTGCACCCCTCTGGCTCGACCCGAGAGTGGTGTACGTGCTTCACGAGCGCGGCCACACCCTCGTGGTGAGCGCCGACATCCACGAGCGCGAGCCCACCCGGATCGAGGAGGTCACCGGCCTCGTCGCCCTGGTCGCCTCCCCCGACGGCAAGACGATGGCGCGCGCACTCGCCCCCGACGGGGATGGAACCCCCTACCGCAGCATCGCGCTGGTGGACGTTGAAACCAACGAGGTGCGAGAAGTAGCCGACGTGCCATGTCTGGCCTACCTCTGGTCGCCCCATGGAGATCGCCTGGTCCTCGCCAAGGTGAACACCGAGCGCAACCTGCTCGAGTGGCTGCGGATGGACCTCGACGGCCACATCGAGCACCTGTGCGAAATGTACCCAACCCGAGATTTGGGCTTCTACCTGCGGTTTTTCGAGCAATACTGCCAGTCTCATCCCCTGATCGACCCGACGGGAGAGTCCCTCCTCCTGGCGGGCACCCTGGTGCAGAAGGGTTCCGGGGACGACAGCCGTATCTGGCAGGTTTCGCTGGAGACCGGCGAGGTCTCCGACCTGGCGGAGGGCCTCTTCGCCGTATTCGGACCAGAGTGCGCTCCGTTGTAGTACCCCTGGATTGACGGGTTCCTCCTGTTGGATAGGGGACCCTCACCAGGAGGCAAGCATGGGTATGCGGTCCACACTCGGCGACATCTTCCTCGCCCCCGCGCTCGATCGAGCCATCCGAAGGAGGGTCGAGGAGATCCTCGCGGCGCGCGATGACCGAATCGATCAGCTGGAAGCACGGCTCGGCGCCCGTGGAGATGGCGACCGGGTGGTGCAGTTGGAGAAGGAGGTCGCCTCCTTGAAGAAGAAGCTCGGCGTGGCCATGGGAACGCTGCAGGCCACCGCCGCCGACCTGGTGGCCCTACGGGCGGTTTCGGACGAGGCCGCCACCAGTGCCAGCCAGGCAAGGCAGAACGCCACCAGCGCGCTCTCCACTGCGGAGTCCGCCGCAGACGGCATCACCGCCTTGGAGGACCAGGTCGCCACCCTGTGGAAGGAACTGGACTCCGGGACGTCTGTCGGCTCCGCCAAAGCCGCGCCACCCAAGAGGAAGCGCACGAAGAAGAAGCCCGTCCACCCCAAGTGACCCACCCGATGCAACGCCTTCTCGCACCAGCGCTGCTCCTCTCCACCCCCGCGCTCGCCGGGGACGCGCTCAGCGTGGAGGCGGTGCGCTTGGTCGAGGAGGGCCAGCGCGCATCGCTCACCGTTCACGTCGCGGTTCGCGGCACCGTGGAGGTAGAGGGTGGATGCACCGGGCCAACCGCCGCCGGAGGTGGTTTCGGGGGGACCGCGGCCCTTTCGCCAGGTGATGCCCGCACCTTCGAG
>JAFDJI010000384.1 GCA_019307545.1 Deltaproteobacteria bacterium
ATTGGGCGGGATGGCGAGGCCCTTCTGGATCACCTGATAGACACGAGCCTGTTGTACGACATGGTCCACCAAGGAGACACCGTACATGATCGCATCCAGGATCGGGGTGGACGCGCCGGTCGCGGCCCCTCCGCCCCCGCCGGCCTGGTTCGGCATCTGGCCACCGTTGTTGCTCCCCTGGAGGGTCGGATTGGGCGAGCCACCCCCAGAACCGCCCCCGGACCCGCTCTGACGCCGCTGGTCATGGCTCTGACTCCGTCCCACTTCTTGGCCTCCCGCACTCCGAGGAAGATACTCGGACGGGCTCCAGGAGAATAGCCCATGAAACCGGGGTTCGCAGCCCTATCCGTCATGACTGGGCACCCGCATCCTATGCCAGCCAAGCGCCTGGAGTGAGGCTCCGCAGCGGTCTGGCGCAGGGTTGTGGGGGGCGCTCCACAGCTCGTGGTTCGTACCGGAGTGCCGCCGATGCGTCTCTTTGTCACCTCCTCGTTGTTCGCCCTCGGCCTGCTCGGTGGGGTGGTCGTCAGGCGGCGGCGGGGCCGGGTACACCCAGCTGCAGCGTGACCTTCACTCGCAGGACGGTGACCCCCCCGGAGGAGGTCCGTACCGCCATGGAGCCCCACGCGGACAACGAGGCAGACCTGTTGTGGCGCGTGTTCGACCTGGTGGAGGGCGCTCGGTAGCGTTTCCTGGAAAAAATGGGACTCTTCGCGTGACAACTGCCCCGCTCATGGGACACAACAGAAACAGGAGAGTCGAATGGGAAAAGGGAAGAAGCAGCAGACGGCCAGCGGGGGTTCGCAGGGCAGGCAGGGGGGCGGTTCGGCCTCCGACGCGCAAGACCTGGTCGGCAATGCCGGGATGCAGGACGTCGGTGGTAACCCGGGCAAGTGGATGGGCCTGGAGGCCCACCTCATCGCCCAGGAGGAGGGGCCGGCGCGCCTCGTGCACTTCCAGGTCGTGGAAGCCATCGAGGGCACCTGGCTCTCCGCGGCGACCAAGGAGCTCGGTTGGGGCCAGAAGTACTCGAAGGCGGAGGGGTACGGTGCCTACGTTCCAGGCATCGTATTCAAGCCGAACATGCGGCCCTTCGAGGTGTTCGACCCGGACAAGATCGAGCCGGGCCAGAAATTCGTCGTGCTGATGTGCGACCAACCCACCGCCGGTCCCGAGGAAGCCGCCCCCGAGCGCAAGGCCGAGGACATGCCCGAGGTCACCGATGTGCTGGACGGCCCCGGCGTCGACACCGGCGACATCCTCGACAAGGCCGGCTCGATCATCGACCTCATCGGCTACGTCGACGAGTTCCTGGAGATGGCCGGCGCCGCGGGCACCGTCGCCGGCGCGCTCGGAATCATCGGCGGCATCCTGAGCATCTTCACCAACATGGCGGCGGCCGGACGGGCGGGGAACGCCTCCGGGATCACGGCCGGGCTGCGGTCCACCTGCTACGCCACCACGGCGTGGCTGTTCGGCGACCGCGGCAGCGACGTCTCCAAGGCCTACTCCTGGGACGTGATGAAGGTGGCCACCGAGGTGCAGGAGGCCGAGGAAGCGTGGGTCGAGTCATGGGAGGAGGCAACACAGCGCCTCGGTCCCTGGCTCGACGAGATGCACCGCCACATCTCGCGGAAGTACCGCGCGAAGTACCGGCGTCCGCCCACCAAGGCCCAGATCCTCGAGGCGCTTCGCAAGAAGGCGGGCGGTAGTTCCAAGAACTTCTGCGACCAGCTGATGAACAGCGAACAGATCAAGGGCCAACTCAAGGGGGAGATCGAGCTGATGCTCTGGGGATTCCAGGTCAAGGCGACGAAGTACCCCGACTGATCTGGCTACCGCTGCCGCATGGCCTCGACCGGCTTCAACCGGGCGATGTGCCACGCCGGGTACAGCGCCCCCACCACTGACAACAGCACCGCGCAGCACGCGTAGATGCAGGTGCGCATCGGAGCCCACTCGCCCTGTACCCAGGTGTCGATGGCGACCCCCGCCTGCTCCATGGTGTCTGCGCCACCGGCGTACACCGACAGATCGATCCCCCACACCACGATGGGCAAGCTGAAGATCACCCCGAGGACCACCCCGCCAACGGCGCCCAGCACCCCGAGCATGAAGGCCTCGGTCAGCACCAGCCGCACGATCTGCCGGGGTTTCATCCCCATCGCGAGCACCACCCCGAACTCGCGGGTGCGCTCCAGCACGTTCATCAGCATGGTGCACAGCACACCCATCCCGACGATCACCCCGAGGAAGGCGAACCCGAAGTCGCTGCTGACCCGGTAGACCTGTATGAAACCCCACAGCTCCGGCAGCGCGTCCCGCCAGTGAAGCACCTCGAGGTCCGGGCGAGCGAGCAGCGCCTCGACGCGTTCCCGGGCCTCGGTTGCGCCATCGGGGTCGTCCAGGTGCAGGGTGACCTGGTTGGCGACGTCCCCGCCGCCGATCAGCTCCTGGGCGGACTCGAGGCTCGTCACCGCGAAGAAGCCATCCAGCCCGACCGCGCCGGTCCGGAAGATGCCCTTGACCCGGAACAGGCTGCTCTGGACCTCGTCCCCCGCCCGCTGGCCCATGTAGACGACCTTGTCACCGATCTCCACGGCCAGCGCGTCCGCCATCGCCACCCCAATGACGATGCCGCGGGAATCGTCGTCCAGCCACGCGCCTTCCACCAGTTTGTCGTCGAGGTCGCTGACGGTGGCCTCGCTCTCCGGATCGACACCGGAGACCACCGCGCCCACCCGGTTGCTGGCAGAAAGGAGCAGGCCGTCGACGAGGATCCGTGGGGCCACCACGCCGTCGGGGTACGCGGCGCGGAGGGCGGCCGCGACCTCGCTCGCCCGGGCGACGACGAGGGTCGGCTTCTTCTCTTCCTGGTAGCCCTTTCCCTGGACGACCACGTGCCCGGCCATCTGGCGGATCGCGGTGTCGATCATCATCCCGTGCTGCCCACGCTGCATGGTGGCCGTAAACACCATCATCGAGAGGCCAAAGGCGATGGCGAGCCCCGTCAGCACCGTGCGCCGGGTGTTGCGGAACAGGTTGCGGGTGGCGAGCCGGAGCATCTGCATCGCCTAGTCCATCCGCAGGGCGTCGACGGGCTGGAGCCGCGCCGCGCGAATGGCGGGCCAGAGCGAGGCCAGCGGAGCGACCACGAACACCGCGAGCACGCTGAGGATCACCGCGTCGGCGTTCACCTCGCCCATGATGAGCGGATCGAGCACCATGCCCTGGGAAGAGAACCCGTCCGGCACGGCCCACGAAAAGTCGATCCCGTGGACGACGAGGTACCAGTCGAGCACGCCGCCCAGCGCCAGCCCAAGGACCGCTGCAATCGCTGCCAGGAAGAGGCTCTCCAGCACCACCAGCCAGACCACGCTGGTCGGCCTGAGCCCGATCGCCAGGAGCAGACCCAGCTCCCGGGTCCGCTCGAAGACGGACATCAGCATCGTGTTGACCACCACGAACGCGGCGACGGAGAACACGATGCCGAGCAGCATGAACGCGGTGGTGTCCCGGAACGCCATCAGCTGGGCCGTCTGCGGGGAGGCCTCCCACCAGGGGAGCACCTCGAGGTCCGCCCCTCCGACCTCTGCCCGCACCGCCGCCACGAAGGGCTCGATCGCGTCGGGGCCGTCGGTGAGCAGGGTGACGCCGTGGGCCTGGTCATGCAGGACGAAGAGGTCCTCGGCGTCGGCGAGGTGCAGGTAGCCCCCCGCGTTGTCCATCGCCTCGTCCCCGGTCCGGTAGAGGCCGACCACCGTGTACAGCTCGTTGCCGACCGAACCGTCGCTCGCCTGGGTCACCGCGACCACCTCGTCGCCCACCCCGACCTGGATGTCCTCGGCCAGGGACCACCCGAGCAGGATCTCGAGAGCCGGCGCCTCGGACAGGTACCGCCCCTCGATGACCCGCTCGTGCAGGGGGCTGACCCGCCGGTCGCGAGCCGGGTCGATCCCCACGATCCGGGCCCCGGCCGACTCGGACGCCCCCCCGAGCAAGCCATAGCTGGAGAGGGTCGGGCTGGATGCCACCGTGTCGGGCATCGCGTCGATGCGCTCGAGCAGGTCGGTCCGGTCGGTCACCGTGTCCCACACCTGTCGCCGGGTCGGGAAGTCGGGGTGACGGACCTGGACGTGCCCGAGCTTCTGCTCGACCATCACTTCGAACAGATCGGTGAACATGCCGTCCATGAACGCCATCGTCGCCATGACCATGGCGACCGCCGTCGCCGCGGCAGCCGCGGTGATCAGCGACCGGCGTCTGTGCCTCCACAGGTTGCGCCAGGCCACGGACCACAGGAACCACATCGTGGGCCTATCGACCGGAGAGCAACGCGAGCGTCCGCACCGCGAACGCCGTCGCGATGATCGGGTCATCCTCCTTCTGCACGGGGTCCTCGTTCTTCCAGGACCCGTCCGCCTGCTGGTCGGCGACCACCGCCGCGGCGATCCCCTCGCGCCATCCGGCAGGTCCGCCGAGGCGCGTGAACACCGAGCTGACCCCCTCCCGGTAGGACATCCGCATCGCGCGGGCATAGCCGGCGAGCGGGCCGTCGCCGGTCCCGGGGTTCACGTCGGGGCGATGGTTCTCCTTCAAGAAGG
>JAFDJI010000385.1 GCA_019307545.1 Deltaproteobacteria bacterium
CGACGGACAAGGGCGCCTCGGTGCTGGCGATGGTGGAGGTCTGGCTCGGCGCCGAGGCCTTCCAGAAGGGAGTGCAGAGCTACCTCTCGGCACACAGCTGGGGGAACGCCACTGCCAGTGACCTGTTCTCCGCGCTGGGAGAGGCCTCTGGCCAGGACGTGGAGGCGGTGCTCGCCGGCTTCCTCGACCAGCCCGGTGCGCCCCTGGTGGGGTTGGCCATCGGGGAGGAAGGTGCGGTCACCCTGACCCAGACCCGGTACGCGGTGTACGGGGCGGAGGTGGAGAGCGCGTCGACCTGGCAGGTGCCGATGACGTTGAAGTATGCGGACGCCACTGGCGTGCACGCCCACTCGGTGTTGCTCACCAAGCCGGAGCAGGTCGTCGACCTGGGCGACGCCGCCCCGCTGTGGGTATTCCCCAACGTGGACGGGGTGGGGTACTTCGCCTGGTCGCAGCCACCCGAAGCGATCGAGGCGCTGATCGGGGCTTCCGGGGAGCACCTGTCCCCATTGGAACGGGCCGCTCTGCTGCACAACCTCGCACTCCTCCGCGACAGCGGCGAGATCCTGGGAGGCGACCTGCTTCGGCTCTTGCTGCGATTCGGGGGGGAGACCGAGCCCTCGGTCATCCGGCGTTTGATCCGGCACCTGAGCTTCCTGGAGGACGTCGCCCCAGAGGAGGAGGCGGCGGACGAGGAGGACGCGGAGGACGCCGAGGAGGCGGAGGACGCCGAGGAGGTGGAGGAGGTCGACGCGGTGGTCGCCTACGTTCGTGCCATGGCCCGGCCCGCGCTGGACCAGATCGGTCTAGAACCGAAACCCGACGAGCCGCCCACGGTCACCGGCCTGCGCCCGAAGCTCCTGCACTGGTTGGGCGACATGGGGGAGGACGAGGAGGTCGTTGCCTGGGCCGACACGGCCGCGAAGTCGTTCCTGAAGGACCCGGCCTCGGTGCCCCCCTCGCTCGCTCACGTGGCCCTGTTTCTGCACGTGCGTGAGGCGGACACGGCCTTCCAGGACAAGATGATCGAGCGGTGGCGCCAGAGCGAGGATCCCAAGCTCCAGCATCTCTATCTGGGCGCCCTGGCTCGCGTTCCAGGTCCCGAGGCACGAGAGAAGGCCCTCGCTTTCGCGCTCTCCGAGGAGGCGAGCTTTGCCGACACCATTGCCATCGTGCAGGGTGCCTTCGACGAGGAGGAGAACAAGGACGCTGGCCTGGAGTGGGTAATGGCCCACCACGACGAGATCGTCGCGCGGCTGCCGCCGTACTGGCTGCCCTACCTGGTGCGCCTCGGTGACGGGTGCTCCGAGGAGCGGTTCCAACGGGCGAAGGCGTTCTACGCCGACCCGGCGCGGGCGGTCCCCGGGACGGAGCAGCATGCTGCCGAGGTCGGGGAGACGGTGGACGCGTGCGTAGCGAAGAAGAAGCTGCACGGGCCGAGTGTGGCGGCGTTCTTGGAGGAGTACGCGGCGAAAGTGAAGGCGGAGGCAGAGGCGGCGGAGGAGGAGAAGTAGCTCAACCTGGGTGCATGGCGTCGAGCGCGAGCGCGACCATCGAGCTGGAGATTCGGCGTTCGAACTTGAGATTCGACCCTCGACCTCGACGGGCACTGGCGCTCGTCCCTCGCCCATCGGCGTTGGAGTGCTTCGGTCAAAGGTGCCCCTCTGACCTTTGCCACCCCCCGAATTTCGCAACGTAGTGTTGCGAAACGGGCGAGGTGAGGTGCCACCTCTTGAGTACCGCAACGAGGTGTTGCGAAACGGGCGAGGTGAGGTGCCACCTCTCGAGTACCGCAACGAGGTGTTGCGAAACGGGCGAGGTGAGGTGCCACCTCTTGAGTACCGCAACGAGGTGTGGGTCGGCAGGGTGTTCCGGCGCGGCGTGGCTCCATCCGGCGGTTTCGCTTCCCCTTGGAGGACGGCGATGTCGCCCATCCCTGCGTGATCGCGGTCTAGAGACTACCGCTTCGCGAAGAACCCATCGGCGCCGGCCACTGCGAGGGTGCCGCCGTCCAGGATGGTGCACCGGTGCAGGGGTGGCGCTGCGGTGGGGGTGATGTCGCTCCAGGAGGTGCCACCGTCGTCGGACTGCAGGACCAGGCCCTCCTCCCGCATGCTGAACTCGCCGACCGCCACGATGCGGCTTCCGTCTCGGCACACCCCACGCACCCAGGTGGCGCCGGAGTGCAGGTCGGAGACGGCGAAGGCGGTCCAGTCCGAGGTGTCGCGGGCGGTGAGGCCGCCGGTGAACACCATGCCGACGTCCTCGTCCTGGTCGACCCCGCCCACGGCGATGCCGCTGCTGTCGACGGCAATCCCCCACAGTTCTCCGGAGACGCTGTCGGACACGGTCACCGGGTCGAGGGTGAAGCCGCTGGAAGTCGCCATGGGGGGCAGGAACACGGTGGGGGGCTGGGTGATGGTGCTGCCACAGCCGTAGAAGCCGTCGTCGTGCAGCACCATGTCGAGGATCTGGAAGGAGGTCCCCGAGGTCCACCAGCCGTACCCGTCCTGCCAGGACGCCGAGTCACCGGTGCGGTAGGCGAGGTCGGCGCCGGTCAGCGACTCGGCGGCGGCCAACCCGGCGCTGTTCCGGCGGAAGGTGCCCACGTGGAACCCGTTCCAGGTCTGACCCTGGGAGGCGAAGACCTCGGTCACGGTCATCGGGCTGGCGTCGGAGGCTACGCTCACCACACGGGCCGAGCCTCCGGTACCGGCGACGTAGAGCACGCCGTCCGCGGAGCGGGAGATGCTGCTCACCCGGAAGTCGTCGAAGAACCCGGCCGGATCGGTGGTGGGCGCAGACCAGGTCTGGCCACCGTTGGTGGATCGGTACAGGCCGGTCCCCAGGGTGGTGCTCCCACACCCCACCCAGGCGGTATCGGCGTCGTCGAACCACAGGGTGTCGGTGCGGTTTCCGACGCAGGGGTGCTCGGTGATCGACCAGGTGCCCGTGCCGTTCTCGAGCACGTCGCAGGCAGGAAGGATGGCGAGGGCGGCGATGCAGATCCAGCGTGACATGGGGTCCAAGGGCGATCAGGGGGTTGCGGGCTCGGCCTTGATGGGGGGGAAGGTCCGTTCGGCCAACTCGGTGGGGAGCACCTGGATGATCTCCTGGGTCCCGGCCAGACCGCGCAGGGAGAACTTGCCGAGCATTTTCGTCGCGGTGTCGTCGCGGAACTTGGCCCGCGCGAGGTTCCAGGCTCCCTTTGACACGAGGATCTGGCCGCCGTGGCCCGCGCTCGCGATCCGGGCGGCGCGGTTGACCATCGGGCCGAAGTAGTCGACCTTGTTGCCCCGGGTGCGCGCCTCCGGCTCGCCGATGTGGATGCCCATGCGAACGCGAAGGCCACGGAACCCGGGTGCTTCGGTGGCCTCGGGCAACGCGAGGAGGTCGGGGCTCCAGGGGTGGCCGTGAAGCTCCCGCTGGACCTCCAGACAGAAGCGCAGGGCGCTCACCGGGTGGGTGAAGGCGACCATGAAGGCGTCGCCCTCGGTCTTCACCTCGTAGCCCCCGTGGCGGTGCAGCGAAGCGCGCATCACGGCATCGTGGGCGCGCATCGAGTGGCGGGCCACGTCCTGCTCGGCCTCCCACAAGCGGGTAGAGCCCTGAATGTCGGTGAACACGAGGGTGACCCGCCCGACGGGCGCGGTCTTCGCCGACATCTTGGGGCGCTCGCTGGTGCCCTCGAACCAGCGCTCGGCGAGCGCCTCGGCGGTGGGGATGCGGTCATCGTCGTCGACGACGAGGGACCCGGCGATCGCCCGTCCCCAACGCGCTGGAGCCCCGAGGAGGCGCTTTTCCAGGGGCTTGTAGCGTCCGGCGCGGACGGCTTCGAAGGTGGCCTCGGGATCCGGACCGTCGAAGGCTGTTTCTCCGGTGCAGAGGTAGTAGAGGATGCACCCCAGCGACCAGATGTCGGCTGGGGGACCCACAAGGTCGCTGTCATGGGTCTGCTCGGGCGACATGTACGACGCGGTCCCGAACACGCGGGGCTTCTTTCGCCGCCGCCTCGCCTCCGTCTGGCCCATCGCCCTTGCCAGGGTGAAGTCGGTGATCCGGGGAACGACCAGGTTGCCCCCGAGATCGACCATGACGTTCTGTGGCTTGAGGTGCCGGTGGAGCACCGAGTTGCGGTGGAGCCACCCAACGGCATCGAACAGACCCGCGGCGAGGGCGTCGATGGACGGTTCGTCCAGGTCGTGGGATGAGACGAACTGCGCCAGGTCCGGCCCTTCCACATGATCGAGCACCAGCGCGGGCAGCCCGTCGAGATCGAGCACGTCGGTGGCCGAGACGATCCCGGGGTGGCGGAGGCGCGCCTGGATCTTGGCGCCCGCGACCATCCGGAGCAGGAGCCCTCGGATGCGCTCGTTGGGGACCACGAGCGCGTGGGGGGTGTTCAGGGTGACGTGGCGCACGCCGTAGGTGGTGGACATGCGGCCCGCGCCGATGCGCGACACCACCATGTAGCGTTCGACCTGTGTTCCCGGGACGAGATCCATCAAGGCTCCCGGGCCATCCTATCCTCTGTGGAGGGCGAGGGTCTTCCCCATGGCGTCCGCGCCCCGGTGGTGGCGGGCGAGCGTATAGTGGGCGCGCTT
>JAFDJI010000386.1 GCA_019307545.1 Deltaproteobacteria bacterium
GCAGGCCCGCCTGCGCGGGTCCCTGATCTGGATGGTCGCGAACCTGGAACGGTTGCTGCTCATCTCCACCTCGAACAAGTCGGAGGCGGCGGTGGGCTACGCCACCATGGACGGGGACACCTCGGGGGGGCTCGCGCCGATCGCCGACGTCCCCAAGTCGCTGATCATCGCCTGGCTCGCGTGGGCGGCACGGTTCCATGGTTTCTCGTCCGTGGACGAGGTGACCGCGGTGCCAGCCACCGCCGAGCTGCGACCCCAGGAGATGTCGCAGACCGACGAGGACGATCTGATGCCCTTCTTCGTCCTCGACCAGCTGATGTACCACTTCGTGCAGGAGGGGCTCGGTCCCCTGGAGATGTTCCAGCGGCTGTGGCCCTCGATGCGCGTGCGCTACGGCGACGACCCCGCGGCCTTCGCCGCACACATCCGACGGTTTGTGCGGTTGCTGTGCCAGGCCCAGTGGAAGCGGGAGCGTTTCGCCATCTCGTTCCGAGTGACCGCCTTCGACCTCGACCCCAAGACCGGCTTCCGATTCCCGCCCGTGCAGACGCCCTTCACAGAGGAGCTTGCGGAGCTGGACGCGTACGTGGATTCTCTGCCGCGGTAGTCTTCGCGCAATGACGTCTCCCGAACCGGTCATCGTGGCGCGCGGCCTCGGCCGAACCTTTGGGAAGACCGTGGTCCTACAAGGCGTCGACCTCGAGGTCTCCCCCGGAGAGGTGCTCGGCCTGATCGGACCCAATGGGGGCGGAAAGAGCACCCTGTTGCTGCTGATGGCCGGGTTGGTCCGCCCCACTGCCGGCGAGGTGACGGTGGACGGTCTGCCCGCCCACCGCCTCGCGCAGGCGCGCACGGGCAGGGTGGGGCTGATCACGGCCGAGCCCGGGTTCTACCCGCTGCTCACCGGCACCGAGAATCTCCAGTTCTTCGGGTGCCTGTTCGGGCTGACGCCCCGGGAGGTCACTGATCGGGCGACCCCCCTGATCGCAGAGATGGGGCTGGAGAACGACCTGGCGCGGCCGGTCTCCGAGTGGTCGAGCGGGATGAAGCAGAAGCTGTCGCTGGTGCGCGCGCTCCTGCTCGACCCGAAGGTGCTCCTCCTCGACGAGCCCACCGCGAACCTGGATGCACTGTCGGCGCAGACGTTCTACGTGGCGGTGCGCAGGCGGGCGGAACAGGGCATCGCGCTGGTGATCGCGACCCACGACCTGGTCGCCGCGGAGCGCCTGTGCGACCGGGTGGCCCTGGTGGCCGGGACGGTGCCCCAGGTCGAGACCCTGGAGGGACCCCGCTCCGCGCCCGCACCCGGCCGGCTGCTCACCCTGCTCCAGACCTACGGGGAGCAACGGTGATCCGGCGTATCCTCCTCATCGCGCGCCGGGAATGGCTGGAACAGCTCCGCCAGCCGTGGATGCTGGCGGTGATTACCAGCCTGTTCAGCGCCATCGGGCTGTTGGTGATCACCGCGCTTGTTCTCCTCAACCACATCCGCGGCGATCCGCAGCTCGCGACCGAGCTGGTGCGCTGGCTGCCCTTCGGCGCGGATGACCCCGCCGCGTTGGTGGATGGGCTGGCGGCGGGAACGGTGTCCCTCTCCAACTGGCTGATCTTCACCCAGTTCCTGGGAATCGTGGCGGTTCTCGCGGGGCACTCGGTGCTCCACGACCACCAGAGCCACACCCTGCCCTTCCTCCTCCTCGCGCCGGTGAGCCGCGGGGAGCTACTCTTGGGCAAGGTACTCGGCGCGCTCGGCCTGCCGTTTGCGCTCTATGTGTTCGTGAGCGGTGGTGCCAGCATGGCCGCGGCCCAACTTCCGATCACCGAAGCCCTCGCGGACCGCCTGCCGCCCGCGCCGGGATGGATGATCGCGTTCCTGTTGGGTGGACCGCTGTGGGCGATGGTGGTGGCATCGCTGTGTGCCATCGTCTCCACCCTGTCCCGGGACGTGCGCACTGCCCAGCAGGCCGTGTGGTTCGTGATGTTCTTCGCCACCTTCGTGTGCGGCTACCTGCTCGCGGTACTGGTTCCCGAGGGCGCGGTGGTGCAGCTTGCCGTGGCGGGGGTCGGGCTGGCGGCGACCTGGGGAGCGATCACGGTGGGAAGCCAGATCATCAGCCGCGACCTGAGACGTTGACGAAGGGGTGGGGCCCGAAGGCCGCCTGGTATCGGGCCAGCGCGTGCTCCAACTCGACTGCCCGCCCCAGGACCGCGTAGCAGCCCACCACCATGCGGGCGGCCGGTTCTCGTGAGGTGGGGTTGCCGTTCAGCGCCCGGAGGAAGGTGTGCAACGCCGCCTCCATCCGCCCTGCGTTGTACAACGCCAACCCGAGGTTCTCGTAGATGGCCGGCGCCAGATCGTCGAGGCTCGGGTCCAGCGCTTGGGTGGCGCGACCCAGGAGGTCCGTGGCCTCCTCGAAGCGACCCGCCTGCGCTGCCTCCGCCCCGGCCCGGTTGGCCTCGATCACGACATCGCGTCCCGCGGGCACCTGACAAGCAGCAGGGGCGTCGGGCAAACGCGGGCGGGAGGTGCCGCTCCACGCGGCGTGGGTGTTCCCGTCCCGCTCCCATTCGCCCCGCCACCGGAACCAGACCTCGTCCACCTCGGGCCGTCCCTCGAGGTGCAGCGCCACGGTATCTCCCGGTCGCACCCTTGTCGGGGGCGCGGGCCACACCGTCTGCCCCCAGAAGGTCACCACCCCGGGACGGGTGTCGAGGATCACCCCCTCCGCAAGCTCCGCTGTGAACCATCCTGCGAATCCCCGCAGCACCGCTCCCCGGTCGACCACGAAGCGCGCCTCCACACTCAGGGGATCGGGCACCGCGGGCGGTTCGAAGGTGAGCACGTCCACCGCCGCGGCGAGGAGTCCCTGTGGGGGAAGCTGGGTCCGGTAGGTGGTAATGAGCGACAACGGGAGCGCGTTGCGAAGGTCGAGGCCCAGCAGGGGGGAGCGAAACGCGTCGATCTCCGGCATCCGCACATCGGCGACCGGCGCGATCCAAAGGGTGACCCGTCCCGGAACGAATCGTCCGCCGGGCTCGAGCCAGGCCGCAGCGGCGGTCACCAGGTCCGCGAGCGCGCGGTCCGGGAGGAACTGACCGATGCAGTCCGCGAGCACCAGGTCCACCGGCTCGGGGGGGAGGGTGGCGATGTCGGCATGGTGCAGCCGGATCCGATCCTCGAGCCCGTTGCTCCGGATGAGCCGGACCGCCAGATCCGCGACGTCCGCCGACTCGACCGCGATGACCCGAGCCCCCCGCTTCGCCGCCAACATCCCGAGCACGCCGGTCCCCGCGCCCGCGTCGAGGACGCGCATCCCAGGACGAACCAGGGCCCGGATGGCGCGATCCCAGGCGGACAGCCGTACCGCATCGTCGATCAGGGCCCGATGGTAGTCGATGGGCGCGTGGTGCCCCGGTGGCCGTTCCGTACCCATTTGCGCCTTCCTCGCTAAAACCTGTCGTTCATCCATGGCTCGGGGCCGGAGAAGAGGCGGTCGGCGCACTCCAGGGCCGAGTTGCTCGCCTCCACCAGGCCCAGCCGGACGAGCTCCGTGGCGCGGAAGAGGCCAGCGTAGAGGGAGGCGAGGCCACCAATGGAGGCCTGCAGGGTCCCCCGGCCGCCGGACGTCACTTCCGCCCGGCCCCCGGACACCTGCACTCGCCATCGGCCCACATTCTCCGGGATCACCGGGTCGGCGGTGACCTCCAGGTGCACCTCCGCTTCCACCTCGGCGGGGTATCCGCGTGCCGAGAATGCTCCGGGTACGTCCACCAGCCGGAGCATCCACCGCTCCCAGGTGACCAGGCGGGCCCGCTGTTCGGCAAGGGAGGTGAGCAGGGGCTCGTGGGACGGCCCCGCCCACCGCGCCTCCCCGCCCACGGAGCGGTGGTCGCCGAGTAGGGCCCACAGCCGGGCCACTGCCGCTGGCGTGAGCGCGACCGCGTCACGAACGAGGATGTCGTAGGGGTCGCCCACCCGGTCATAGGTGAAGACGACGTAGCCCTGGGGGTCTTCTCGGGTGCCCAGCAAGTAGGCGTCCACCGGCGTTACCGTCTCGCGGAGGAGCCGTGTCCAGATGGCGTCGTTGCGCTCGAGGGTGCCCGGCGTGGTGGTGCCGCGGAGGCGATGCACGCCCCGCAGAAGGCCATTGGCCGTGGAGATGCGTTCGCAGGGAAGGTCCCGGTTCATGGTCCCGATCTGGGACAAGGGCAAGGACCATTGACAGCAGGACCCGGCCTGCTCGTAGCCCACCTTCCGATAGGGGCGTTGGGTGGCGGGGTAGAGCACCGAAAGGGGAAACCCCTGGGCGCGAAGCTCCTGGAGCTGTTCGGCCAGGATCTCCAGCGCTGCGCCAGTCCCGCGGTGCTCGGGGGCCACGCCCACCGCGGCCACCCCGCCCATGGGCACCGCTCGCCCACCCCACCATTGGCCCATTCGGTACACGCACAGGCCGGCCACCACGGTGTCGCCGCGGCGTAGGCATCGGAAGTTCTCCCGACCCACCGTGTCCCGGTAGGCACTCCACCGGGCGTATCGGTCCTCGTCGGCCCCGGTCATGGAGAAGGCCCGGGACACGATGTCGCGGACCGCGTCGT
>JAFDJI010000044.1 GCA_019307545.1 Deltaproteobacteria bacterium
ACGTCGGCGATCAGCTGGTGGGGCGGCGCAACGAGTCGCTCGTCCCCGAGCATCCGGTGCACATGGTGTTCGCCCTCCCCGCGTCGGCGGAGGGGGTCCTGCGGGTCCACCTGGACACGCCGGGAGACCTGTTGGACGGCGACGACACCGCGTGGCTGGTGGTCTCTCCCCTCGCGCTACGCCGGGTGCTCCTGGTGGGTGGCGACGCGCTGACCGCCCGGGCCGTGGCCGCGGACCCCCGCGTGCGACTCACCCGGGTCTCCGCCGCCGGTCTCACCCCCGACCTCCTGGATCAGTCCGACGCGGTGCTCTTCGCCAGGGGGACGGTACCCGCGGACCTCCAGGGGCGGAACTACGCGGTGCTCGGTCCCCTAGAGGGCTCCCCGGTGACCTTTGGCGAGGAGGTCCGGACGCCGGCCGTCCTCGGGTGGCAGCGCACCCACCCGGTGGTCCGTTTCGTCGGATGGGGGGATGTGATCATGGCGCGGTCCCGTGCGGTGACCGACACCGGCGGCCTGGAGCCCATCGTGGACAGCGACGGCGGCCCCCTGCTGCTCGCCGGGCAGGTCGGGGGGGGGCGGGTGGTGCAACTCGCCTTCGACCCGCTGGAGTCCGACCTTCCACTCCGGGTGGCCTGGCCGGTGACGCTGCTCAACGCGGTGGGGTGGATGACCGAGGGTGCGTCCGGCGCCGAGGGGTCCCGCTCGATCGCCACTGGCGCGCCCTACGTGCGCCGCCTCGCGACCGACGTGGATCCCGAGGCCGTCCTGGTGTACGGCCCCGCCGGAGATCCCGTGGACGCGCAGGTGGCCGACGGGCTGCTGCGGGTTCGCGACACCACCCGCGTCGGGCTGTACGAGGTGCGCGGCGGCGGGGTGAAGGCCTCGTTCACCGCCAACCTGCTCTCCGCCAGGGAGTCCGACATCGAGCCCAGGGCCGCCCTGAACCTCGCCGATCACCAGGTGGAGATGAGCCAGGCGTCGGTGGTGGGCCGGCGTGAGCTTTGGCGGCTGCTGGCCTTGTTGGCCATTGCGGTGCTCCTCGGGGAGTGGTTCGCCTGGAACCGGAGGCGGTCGGCATGACGTTCCTCGGCTCACTGGGCGTGGAGCGGGCGGAGTATTTGTGGCTCCTGCTGCTGGCCCTCCCCATCGTGGGGCTGGCGGTGTGGTCCCGGAGGGAGATTGGGCGTCGACGCCGCATCGTCGCCACGGGCCTCCGCCTCCTGCTGCTCCTCCTGTTGGTGCTCTCCCTGGCCGGACTGACCCGGCAGGAACCGGTGGACGCCCTCGGGGTGGTGTTCGTGGTGGACCGATCGGCCTCGGTGGGGCCGCAGGGGCAGGCGCAGGCGTTGGAATACGTGCATGCGTCGCTTCAGCACCAGGGCAGGGACGACATCGCAGGGGTGGTGGTCTTCGGAGCGGACGCCCTGGTGGAGGTCGAGCCGCGCGATGCCCTGGAGCTTCCCGGGATCGAGTCCGTTCCGGTACCACACCAGACCGACATCGCTGGGGGCCTGCGATTGGCCTCCGCACTCCTTTCCGGGGACCTGTCGCGACGGGTGGTGGTGTTGTCCGATGGCGAGGAGACTCGAGGAGATGCCTCCGCCCAGGTGCTCCTCACCGCCGGGGACGACCTCGAGGTCGCAGTGGTCCCCCTGCAATCGAGCCACGGCCCCGAGGTGTGGCTGGAGGACCTGCTCGTACCGGCCCGGGTGGACGAGGGGGCCGCTTACGACGTTCGGGTGGTCGCCCACACCGACCGGTCGACGTCCGGAGACCTGCGCCTGTACCGTAACGACGAGTACCTCGGCGAGATCCCGGTGGTGCTGGAGGCCGGTCGCGCGCAGGTGTTCTCGTTCCGCCAGGAGGCAACGCGTTCGGGCCTCTACCGTTACCGGGCCGTGGTCGAGCCGAGCGACGCGGCGCTGGACGCCATTCCGCAGAACAACGAGGTGGTCGCCACGGTGCAGGTGTCCGGTCGGCCTCGGGTGCTCTACGCCGAGGGCTACCCGGATCAGGCGCGCCACCTGGAGCGGGTGCTGACCGAGGAAGGGCTGCAGGTGGACGTGGTGGCTCCGGAGGCCATCCCCCAGGGTCCCTCCGGGCTACGGGCCTACCAGGCCGTCATCCTGTCCGACGTCCCCGCCTACATGCTCAGCCTTCGCCAGCAGGAGGCGCTCCAGTCCTACGTCCGCGACCTGGGCCGGGGCCTGGTCATGGTGGGTGGAGACCGGTCCTTCGGCCTGGGCGGCTACTACCGCTCTCCCATCGAGGAGGCGCTCCCGGTCAGCATGGACATCAAGGACAAGACGCGCTTCCCCAAGCTCGGCATGGTCCTGGCCATGGACAAGAGCGGCTCCATGGGCGGGGGGGCGGGCTCCAAGCTCGGGATGGCCAAGGAGGCGGGCATCCAGACCGCGGAGTTGCTCTCGGACCGGGACATGCTCGGGGTGATCGGCTTCGACCATGCGGCGGCCTGGATCGTCCCCCTCACCGAGATGACCAACCGCGCAGAGGTGCAGGACACCATCGCCTCCATCCGCGTAGGCGGGGGCACCGACATCTACCCCGCCATCGATCGCGGCATGCGCGGTCTCCAGCACACCGATGCCTCGCTGAAGCACATCATCGTGCTCTCGGACGGGATGACCTCGCCGGGTGACTTCAAGGGGCTGATCACCCGGGCGCGACAGGAGCAGATCACGCTCACTGCGGTGGCCATCGGGACCGACGCCGACCGGACCACCATGCAGTCCTTCGCGAGGTGGGGTGGTGGAAACTACTACCTGGTCACCGATACCCAGTCGATCCCGGCCATCTTCACCCGGGAAACCCTCCTCGCGACGCGGTCCTTCCTGGTGGAGGAGCCCTTCCAGGTCACGCGTGCGACCCCCTCCGACCTGCTCAAGGGGATGACCGATGCCGACTTCCCGACCTTCGGCGGGTACGTGGCCACCGAGGCCAAGTCCCGCGCGGTGGTGGCCCTGACCACCGAGGAGGAGGATCCGATGCCGATCCTCGTCCACTGGCGGTATGGGCTGGGTCGGTCGGTGGCCTTCACCTCGGACCTGAAGACGCGCTGGTCCAAGGAATGGCTGGGCACCGAGGAGTACGCCCGCTTCTGGACCCAGGTGACGCGATGGTCCGTCGGCTCCCAGTTGGATGGTGACCTCGACGTGGCCGCGGAGATCCGCGAGGGCGAGTTGGTCGTGACCGTGGATGCCTTCGGTCCGAACGGCGGGTTCCGCAACTTCCTGGAGGGCGAGGCGCGCGTCGTCGCCCCCGACCTTTCCGTGCGGCGGGTGGAGATGCGCCAGGTCGCGCCGGGCCGCTACCAGGCCGTGACCACGGTGGACCAGGATGGCTCCTGGCTGGTGGGCGTGGCCCTGCAGCAGGGAGACGAGGTCGTGGGCCAGGCGGTGGCCGAGGCAATCCAGCCCTACTCCCCCGAGTACCGTCCTCGGGGTGCTGGAAGAGGGGTGCTCTCCGAGGTGGGACGGCTCGGTGGTGGCGGGGTGGTGCTCGATCCCGCCCAGGTGTTCCGCCGACCCCGGGTCGCGCGGCACGTGCCCCACCCGTTGTGGCCGCTCCTGCTCGCCCTGGCCGCGTTCCTGCTCCTGGCAGACGTGGCTTCTCGCCGGCTCGCCCTCGGAGGCCAGGGTCCGCGGTTGGATCCCGCCACCCTGACCGCCGGAGCTGCCGCCAAGCGCGCCTTCCGGAAGCCCTATCGGCCCGCCGCCAAGCAACGGGTCGCGGTCGCGAGCGAGGTGGGCGAGGTGGAGGACGAGCCGGAGACGCCGCTGCCCGTGCCTCCAATCGTGGAGCCGGATTCCTATGCGGGCCGCCTCCTCGCGGCGCGGCGGCAGGCGCGGCGCAAGATGGGGCGCAAGACGGGAGACGAGGAATGAGCGCCGGCACACGCGATGTCTCCGCGGCGCTCCTGCTCCGGGACGCAGCACGGGCGGCCCGTCGTTGGCACACCTACGCCCTCCGCGCGGCCTTTTCCGCCTTCCTGTTCGGCATCGTGCTCGCCATCATCTGGCTCCTGACCATGGCCCAAAGCAAGTGGTTCGACCCGACCGACCTGGCCTGGGCGGCTCGGGGCATGTTCGTGACATTCGGGGTGGTCCAGGTGCTCCTGGCGGCGCTCATCGCGCCCTTCGCCGTCGCACGCGCGGTGATCGAGGAGCGGGAGCAGAACACCATCGACCTGCTCATGCTCACCCATCTGGAAGCGCGCCAGATCCTGGTGGCCAAGGTGTTGGCCCGGGTGCTCGTCCTGCTCAGCGTGATCCTGGGTGCGCTCCCGGTCTTGGGCCTGGTGGTGACCCTGGGGGGGGTGTCGGTCGTCGAGGTGGTCGCGGTGACGGTGCACGCCATGACCACGGTACTGGTCCTCGGGGTCCTGGGCGCCTTCTTCGCGGTGTTCACCCGCAGTCCGGTGATCGCGAGCCTCGCAGCGCTGTTCTACGGGTTCCTGGTCTTCGTCCTGATGCCGATGCTCTACACCTCGCTGACCGGGGACTACACGGGCATGGCCCACTTCTCGCCCCTCTACGGCGGGGTGGCACAGGACTGGTGGGCCCTGTTGCCGCTGTTGTCCTACGCGCCGGTGATCGCGATGACCCTGGTGTTGGGGGCGCGGTTCTACGAGCTTCGGGTGTCGAATGCGTCTCTGCGCCGGTTCTTCAACGGCCCGGCGTGGTCCGCGGGGGCCATGAAGTGGGGGACCCTCGCCCTGGTGGTCACCATGGTGTTCGTGCTGCCGCTCGGCGCCATCGGGAGCTGGTACTTCAGCATCGAAGCCATGGATGCGGGCTACTCCGGGCGCCCCTGGTGGGCCCACCTCCTCAACGCCGCCTCGCGGACTTCGGTGTGGGCATGGTGTGTGGGTCTGTTGATGGCCTCGACCTGGCTCTACCTGCGGGTTGCGATGGACATGGTCATGATGGCCGACGACATGCTGGCGCCCGCTCGCCGCCGCACCCGCAAGCAACGCGAGGTGCGGGTGTGGGACAACCCCGTGGCATGGCGCGAGATGCGTTCCAAGACCTGGAGGGTGGTCGGGCCCGCGCTGTTGCTGTGGATGCTGGTACTGATCGCCATCTTCCAGATGGGGTTGTGGCTCATTCCCGGTGGGCTCCTCGGCGTCGGGGCCGTCAACGCCGCGGCAGCGCTGGTCCTGACCGTTTGGCTCGGGGCCGGCACCATCGAGCAGGAGCGCCGCGAGGGCACCCTGGAGATCCTGCTCACCTCCACCATGAACGCCGCCGAGGTCGTGGTGGGCAAGGCGCTCGGGATCGCGGTGCCCACCGGACTCCTCCTCTCGCTCTCCCTCCCCATGCTGGTGTTGGGTGCGCCGCACCTGCAGATCCTGTTCATCGGGAACGGAAACGAGGGGCTCGGCTTTGGGATGGCCCTGCTCAAGGGGCTTGCGGGGTTCTTCTGGTTGGGGGGACTGTGGGTGGTCACCCTGCTGGGCTCGATGACGATGGCGCTGATGCTCCGGAACCCGCGTCACGCCTACGGTGTCACCCTGGGTGGAGTGGGGCTGTTCCTGCTCCTGCCTGCCATCGCCGCGGCCTTTGCCCGGGGCTTCCCCCTGGTCGAGGTCCCCGCCCGCCTCCTGGTGCCGGTGTTGGTGGCACGACCGACCGTATGGGAGATGGTGGTCTCGTTCGGGGTGTTGTCGGTGGTAGCGGTGGCGCTGTTCGTGCTCTGTTGCGCAAGATTGAGGAAGTGGGGGCTCGCCGATGCCTAGCTGGAAGACCTGGATCTTCGCTGCGTTGTGCTGGGGCACCCTGCCCAGCGCCGCATTTGCGCAGGACCCCGAGGTGGGCGATGCTGGCGCGGGTCCGGTGGTGGTGGTCCCGGACAAGGTCCTGGTGCGTGCGGCCCCCTTCGCCGATGGTTTGATCCGCACCGACCGGTGGAGCTCGCTCCGGGTCACCATCGCCAACGGCGGTGCATCCACCCACGCCACGGTCTCCATGGATTCACGCGGGATGGACGAGGAGGGTTCCCAGCGGTACGAGCGGACTGTCGAGCTGCCCCGCGGGGCCCGCAAGGACGTGGTGCTCGACTACCGACCCGGGCTCGGGGGCACGACCCGGAACGCGCAGATCGCGGTCGGGCGCAACGTCATGGAGGCCGAGTTCCCGGTGCAGCTCCTCGGGGAGGGAGAGGTCGGCATTGCGCTGGTCGGGTTCGACACCCTCGGGGTCAACGCCATCGCGGAGACCTGGATGGGGCCGGTCCCGGGGCGGCGGGTCCGCTCGCACGCGGATGATTCGCGTCGGGTGCGCGTCGGCCTCGTCCCCGAATCCTCCATGCCGGAATCACCGTTCGGTTGGGACGTGGTGGACTGGGTGGTGTGGCCCGGCGCGGACCCCGCCACCGTCGATGCCAGGCAGATCGAGGCGCTGCGAGGCTGGGTCGCGGACGGCGGCCACCTGTTCCTCACCGTCACCGACAACTGGCGGGCGCTGGAAGCATCCCCCATCGGGGACATGCTCCCGGTGCGGGTGACGGGGCTGGAGGACTCCGATCGCATCGGCGACCTCCTTCGCAAGCTGGGCGCCGAACCCGAGGGGCCGACGACGGCACCGGTGGCGTCGGCGGTGTTGCGGGAGGTGCCGGGCCGCCACGTGATGGCACTCGGCGCCATCGGCGAGGACGGAAGACCCCTCTGGGTGGCGGGCAGCTACGGGTTGGGCACGGTCCACGTGCTCCTGGCCGATCCGCGGTTGGCGCCCCTCACCCGCGACATCTCCAGAGAGGACCTGTGGCGCGCCCTGCTCTGGCTCCCACCATCGGGCGCAGACGACGCGTGGCTTTGGAACGACGACTACGACCTGTTCACCACCTGGCGCTGGGAGCGGGGCGCCTACAGCTGGTACTTCCCAGACTACTCCGCGTACGCGCTCCCCCGCCGCCGGCTGCTCGCGGACATGGACTTCGTCGCCCCGAGCGACGAGGACTTCTACAACCAGGGCGAGAGCCACTACGTGCTGTCCAACGCGGGTTGGTTCGACGGGAACGCGGCCTTTGTGTGGGAGGGACAGGTGCGGGAGTTCCTCTCCGAGATCCCGGGTGTCGCTCCCCTCCCCCTGTCCTGGCTGGTGGCGTTCTCCGGGCTGTACCTGCTGGTTATCGGTCCGGTGGACTACTTCGTGCTCCGGGCGTTGAACCGCCAGCCACTCACGTGGATCACCTTCCCGATCACCATCGCGGTGTTCTCCGCGGTGGCCTTGGTAGGGACCACGGTGGTGAAGGGCAACCAGGCGGTGGTCACCCGCCTCGAGGTGGTGGACGTGCTGCCCGGGACGGCTGGGGCCGACGGAGCCGCGATGTGGCGGGGCGATAGCTACCTGGGGGTGTGGGCGACCCGAAAGACCCGGATGTCCGACCGCTCAGGCTTCCCCGACGCCCTGGTCCAGCCGCTCCGGGACGGCGGAACCATGTGGGACAGCGTGGTGGTCACCACCGAGGGCTCGGGCGAGACGAAGTGGCGGGCCGAGACCTGGACCCTGGCCTATGTGCGCAGCTCCTGGGTGCAGGAGCAGCCCGGCACCGTGTGGATCGCGTCCCTGCCCTCCGGCGATGGGTGGCGCATCCACAACGACCTCGGGGTGAGCCTCGCCGCCGCTCGGTTGGTGGCGCGTGGGGTGTCCCTGGACATCGGGGCGCTGCCGGACGGGGGCCACTACGACCTGCAGGGGACGGTCACCCACTTGCGGGACCTGGACCTGCGCGCGGTGGAGCAGGCGGTGGTGCGCCAGGGCCAGCGTCCCTACGCCCCGTCCGACGTGTTGAGCCTCGACTGGGCGATGTACACGCTTTCCGAGCACCCCGAGGCCGGTCGGGGGCACCTGGACCTGTTTGGACAGGTGGCGCTGGTCGGTGCCTCCCAGCAGCCGTATCAGCCGATCGACCTGTCCGGCATCAACCCGGTCACCCGCTCCGCCACCGTCTTCCGGGCGCCGCTGGTGCCCGCCACAGGAGAGTCCCCGTGATCCGCACCGTCAACCTGCGCAAGTCCTACGGTGGGCTGGTGGCCCTGAGGGGCATCGACCTCCAAGTGGAGGAGGGTGACCTCTACGGCTTCATCGGGCCCAACGGGGCGGGGAAGACCACCACCCTCCGGATCCTCACCACCCTGCTGGAGCCGACCGGTGGCGAGGCCTACATCGGCGAGTACTCGGTGTGGGAGGACAAGGAGACCATTCGGGGCCTCATCGGGTACATGCCGGACACCTTCGGGGTGTACCGCGACATGACGGTCACCGAGTACCTCCACTTCTTCGCGGCTGCCTACGGGATCCCGTCCCGGGAACGCAAGTCGCTGGTGGGCGGCCTGCTGGAGCTGACCGACCTCACCTACAAGCAGGATGCCCTCATCGACACCCTGTCCCGAGGCATGCAGCAGCGCCTCGGCCTGGCCCGCACCCTGGTGCACGACCCGAAGGTGCTCATCCTGGACGAGCCGGCGAGCGGGCTCGATCCCCGGGCCCGCATCGAGATCCGGGAGATCCTCCGCGAGCTGCGTCGGATGGGCAAGACCATCCTGCTGTCCTCCCACATCCTGAGCGAGTTGGAGGAGGTGTGCAGCCGGGTGGGCATCCTGGAACAGGGAGAGCTGGTCGCCCAGGGCAGCCTCGAGGACATCATGGCCATGGCCCGCAACGAGGCCGAGGTGTGGCTACGCACCACCGACGACAAGCGCGCCTGTGTGGTGGCGCGCGAGATCCCGTCGGTGGCATCGGCGGAGTTCGAGGAGGACCTGGGCCACATCGTGCTGCAGCTGTCCGCACCGCTGGACCTCGCCGAGCTCTCCACCCACCTCGTCGGGCGGGAGCTGGGCATTCGGTACCTGGAGCGCCAGGACCCGACCTTGGAGCAGGTGTTCATGACCCTGACCAAGGGGTTGGTGCAGTGAGGCGAAGGTGGTGCGCGCGGCCGTAGCCAGCGTGGCCGCCGCTGCGGCGGTCTTTTCGCGCGAGGCGGTCCGCAACGCGCGCCGCTGGCAGACCTACGCCCTTCGGGTCGTGTTCAGCGTCGTGGTCTTCGGGATGGTGATCGCCATCTGGGCGGACGTCGCGGGACCACGCATGGACGCTGGCCAGGCGGGGGAGGTGGGTCGCTCCCTTTTCATGGTCTATGCGTACGTGCAGATGGGGCTCGGGATGGTGCTCGCCCCCCTGCTCGTCGGGCTCGGCATCTCGGAGGAGAAGGAGGAGCGCACCCTGGAGCTTCTGGCGATCACCCACCTCGGTCCGCGCCAGATCCTGCTCGGAAAGGTGGTGTCCCGACTGCTCGTGCTCATCACCATCGTTCTGGGTGCCACGCCCGCGATGGCGCTGACCCTCAGCTTTGGGGGGGTGTCCGCCTGGGAGTTCGTGAACGTGGTGGTGAACACCCTGCTGATCATCGTGGTGCTCGGGTGTATTGGGGGGATGGTGGCGCTGTTCACCCGTGGCGGCGTCGCACCCATGGCGGCGACGGCGGTCTACGCGGTTCCCGCGTTCGCAGTCCTACCGGTGTTCTACGTGGTGTCGATCCGCAGCCCAGAGGAGGCGCTCACCCACCTGTCGCCTCCGTTCGCGATGATCGCGGACTCACCGGTGGGGCTGTTGCCGGTGCTGGCCTTCCTGCCGGTGTTGTGGTTGCTCCTGCGCTGGAGTGGCCCGCTCTTCGCGATGGCCGCCTTGGAGCACGGCGACGATGGCGACACGGGGAGGCTCTCCCTCGAGTTCTGGCGGTTCGAGACCTACCGGCGGCGCCTCGGGTACGCGGGGCTGGGCGTGGTGCTGTTGCTGCCGGTGTGCCTGGGGGCCGCCTATGCCGGCGCCTACAGCCATCCCCGGATCGTGCCCTATGAGGTGGCGCAGGTCCTCATGTGGCTCTTCATGGCCCTGGTGCTGTTCACCGGCACCGGGCTGTACCTGCTGTGGCTCTTGCGAGGAGTGGAGGTGGTTCGGCGCTGGTCCCGGTTCCGGCGGATGTACCTGTTGGCCGCCCCGGCGCTGGCGCGGTCGGCCAGCCGGCCACAGCGGAGTCCGTGGTTCGACCGACCGGTTCCCCAGATGCTGCGCGGCTGGGTGTGGCCGAATCCGGTGGCGTGGCGGGAGTTGGTGACCCGGGCCCATGGGGTTTCTGGGGTCGTGGCCCGATGGGGCTTTCCGCTCTGGTTGGTCGGGGTGTTCTTCCTGGTGATGCTGTCGGGCGACGACGACACCGTGCTCCTGTACGTGGTCACCGGCACCCTGATCGCCATCGTCTTCACCATCAGCACGGCCACCGAGTCCATGGCGTCAGAACGGAGCGCGGGCACGCTGCCGCTCCTGGCCTCCACCACTTTGCGCTCCCACAGCATCGTCCTCGGAAAGCTGTTCGTGGTGGCCGTGTACGCGCTGCCCTACCTGGCAGTGGGGTGGACCAGCCTCTTCGGGATGCTGCTGGTGGAGGATTTCGATCGGCACGACTACACCCTGCACGCGGAGTACGCCGAGCTTCTCTGCGGGCACTTCACGTGGTTTCCGGGGCTGGGGGCTACCGCGTTGCTCACCGTGGTCTGGCTGCTCGCAGTGTGGGCGGTGTTCGCCCTGGGAAGCATGATCACCGGGCTGCTGGTCCGCCCCGCCCGGCTGGCCTGGGTGCTCAACCTGGCCGCGGCCGTCGGGTTCTTCGTGGTCCCGGTGGTGATCGAGGAGGAAGTGCGGGGCAGCTTCGGAGACAACGTCCTCGAGCTCTGGTTGCCCGTGGTGGGGAAACACCTGCAGTACCTGGGTTGCGGGGCGTCGCCGCACCTCGTGGTCTCGACCTGTCTTTTCAGCGCGCTCGCCTTGGGCCTGTTCGTCCTGCTCTCGGTGCGACTGCGGCGCTGGGTGCTCCCCGGCAGGTCGTGACCGAGCAGCGGGCGCTGAGCGTCGCGCCCATAGCTGTGACGGCCCGGTTCGGGTAATAGTGGCGGCGCAAATGGTGCAAACTCGGCGATATCGGATCCTCGGCACCCTGGGACGGGGTGGCTTCGGCACGGTCTACCGGGCGGACCTCCTCGGAGAGAGTGGGTTCACCCGGCAGGTGGCGTTGAAGGTGCTCAACCCCGACATGGAGAATGTCGAGAACGTGGCCGGCCGCCTTCGGGACGAGGCGCGACTCCTGGGGCTCCTCCGACACCGCGCCATCGTGGACGTGGCCGGTCTCGTGCGGCTGGACAACCGGTGGACGGTGGTGATGGAGTACGTGGAGGGGGCCGACCTCTCCAAGATTCCCGAGCCGGTCCCGCAGGGGCCCGCCCTGGAGATCCTGGGCGAGGTGGCCGGCGCGCTGCACGTGGCCTACACCCAGTCCGGTCCTTCCGGGGAGCCGCTCCGGCTGCTCCATCGCGACATCAAGCCGCAGAACATCCTGGTGACCGCCCACGGGGAGGTGAAGGTCCTCGACTTCGGGGTGGCCCGGGCGAACTTCGCGGGCCGGGAGGCGCAAACCCGCGCCATGCTGTTCGGCTCTGTGGGCTACATGGCCCCCGAGCGCTATGACCGCCAGGAGGGCCCCGCCGCGGACGTGTTCGCGATGGGGATCGTGCTCTACGAGATCCTGTCCGGGCACGCGTTTGGGCGGGCCTCGGCCCGAGAGGACAAGTTCGATGAGCGCAAGCAGGAGGCCCTGGCGGAGCTGCGCGCCTCGGGTCGGGTGCTGGACGAGGTCACCGAGTTCGTGTCGGAGATGATGGCCTACGAGGCTGGGGACCGCCCCACGGCGCGCGAGGTGGAGACCCGGTGCCGCGACTTGCGGCTGGAGGCCCGCGGAGAGTGGCTGCGGGACTGGGCGGAACACGCGATCCCACCGTTGGTGCTCACCCAGGACCAGCTGGAGGCGCACGATTTCTCCAGCGACATCCTCACCGAGAGCCAGTACGGCACCGGCGACCTGGACGGTGGATGGCCGGATCGCCCAGACGACGCGGCGCCTGGCTGGCGGTCCGCGTCCCCGCCGACCTACGATGACCCCGGGGGGACCTTCGCGGGGCCCAAGCCCACCGGGAAGAGCCTCCCCACCTACCCTCCGGAGGAGGACGACGAGGACGAGTCCGCGGCTACCCCACCCCCGCCGCCGAAGGCACCGCCGCTCTCGCCCGCCACCCTGCGGCAGGTGGGGGTCTCCAAGGCCCGAATGCTCGAAGCGAAGCCGAAGGCCGATCTGCCCGAGTTCGACCAACTCCCCGCGCGAAAGAGGCGGCGGCCCCCCAGCACGACGCGGGTGGTGATGCAGACCGTGACCCTGCTCGGCATCCCTTTCACCCTGCTGATCGTGGGCATCATGTTGCTGTTCGTGTTCGCGTGCTGCTTGGGGTTCATGACCGCGTGACGAGCCCGGCTTCCGGGTTGCCCGCTACTGCGGCGGCGGGGGGAGATCGTCGCCGGCGCGTGGCTTCACCTGATCTTTCTGCACGGGCACGTCGAAGGGCATCATTCCCCGGTACTTGTGCTCCGCGATGGGGACATACCATTCCTCGATTCGGTGCAGTACGGTGAAGGAGTTCATCTCCACACCCTGGAAGCGGCGGTCGATGCCGACGATCACGTCCTTCCAGTACAGGAACGTGACGGGTTGGTCAGCATGGATCAGCCGTTGCACCTCGTCGATGGTGGAGAGGCCCTTCTCGATCAGCGCGTCCACCGCGGGGTTGCTGTACTGATACCAGTTGTACTGCCCACCCGTGCTCCACTGGATGCTCAAGTCCACCGCGGGGTTGGCGCCGAAGCTCCAGAGAATGGCCTCGAACTGGTGCTCCCTCGCCAATTCGGCGAAGCGGGTGGGCTCGACCATGTCGATCTCCGCTATCACCCCGATGGGCTCCAGGTACGCCTGTACCAGCACCGCCAGTCGCTTGGTCTCTGCGCTCCCGGTCTGCACCATGAGACGGAAGCGCATCACCTGGTCACCACGCTCTCGGACCCCGTCCTTGTCGGCGTCCTTCCATCCCGAGGCGTCGAGGAGGTCCATGGCCGCTCGGGGGTCATAGGGGAGCGGGATGATGTTCGACGCGTACCAGCCCGTCTGTGTCGGGCTGATCGTGCCGACGGCGTGGGTCCCGTACGTGGTGCCCTCCACCGACAGGTAGTCGCGGATGATGCGCTCCCGGTCGATGGCCATGGTCAGTGCGCGCCGCACGCGCAGGTCGGTGAACCGCGGATCGGTGAGGTTGTACCCCAAGTAGTCCATCGAGGCCGAAGGCATCCGCACCAGGTCGAGGTCTCGCTTCTCGTGGAGCCCGGGAATGTCGCTCACCTCGATGTCGGTGACCAGGTCCACCGAGCCGACCTCCAACTCCATCAGCCGGGTGCTGTACTCGGGCAGGACCTTGAAGACGATCCGCTCCAGGTGTGGCTTGAGGTGGGCAGGCGCCCTTGGGTTGGGGGCGAGGATCAGCTTGCTGTCCGGCCGCCACTCGGCGATCCGGTACGACCCGGAGGCGAGGGGGTTGCGTGCGCTGACGTGGCCGCGCAGGGTGGCGCGGTCCGCGGTCTCCAACACGTGCTGGGGGACGATGCCGCGAATGGTGTACGCCTGCTGCAGCATCGGGTTCTGGGGCCGGGTGAACCGAAACACCACGGTGCGGTCGTCTGGCGTCTCGATGGAAGCGATGTGCTGCGCGTCCCCGTACCAATTGGAGGCAACCACGGGGTCCGCGATGAGCGCCTGGGTGAAGGCCACGTCCTTGCTGGTCAGTGGGGTGCCGTCCTCCCAGGTCAGCCCCTCGTTCAGCTTGTAGGTGAGTGTGGTCCCGTCTGCAGAGAAGGAGAACTCGCTGGCCAACAGCGGCTCGTAGATGAGTTCGCCCTTCTCGACGTGACGTCGGACCATCCCAGGCTGGATCAGGTCGCCGATCATCGCAGAGAGTGCGTAGGGAGCGACCACGGGGTTCAGGCTGCCCGGGTCGAAGGGAATGGCGGCGACCAGGACGTCCCCGTCCACTGGAACGTCGGGATCGAGCGTGATCACCTTGCCTTCTGGGAGGGGGTTCCGTGGCTCCTGCGGATTGCCGCAGCCGATGGAGACGGCCAGGACTGCTAGGGCGGCCATAGGGAGGGATGGAGGGGACATCGGCATTCCAGGGAGTCGACCGGTGGTCGGTGCGAGGGTGCTCGAAGCGCGTTGCGCCCCTAGCACGCGCCGGCACGGGCATCCACCGGTCAGCCGAACAGGTGCTGCGGACCCGGAGACAGTCGGGCTCCAGCGCTTGGACGTGTCTACGGCAGCGCGTTAGCAGCGCCGTCTACCCGGGGCAATGGCGTGCGCCCAGTCGTCTTCCAGGGGTCCTCCAGCTACCCCCGACCTTCGCCTGGGCCGGTGGTGACAGCTGGCAACTTCGACGGGGTTCACCGGGGACACCGGAAGCTGTTGGAGCGCGTGGTGGAGCGCGCCCGCCGCAGCGGGCGGCCGAGCTGTGCTTACACGTTCCATCCCGCGCCTCGCGATGTGCTGCGCCCGGGCAACCCCATCCCCCGCATCCAGACGCTTCGGGACCGGGTGACCTGTCTCGGGGAGGTGGGAATCGAGCAGGTCGTGGTGGAGCCCTTCGATCTCGATCTCGCCGCCATGAGCGCACGCGCTTTCGCGGATGAGATCCTGGTGGGACGCCTGGGGGTCACCGCCCTGGTGCTCGGGTACGACTTCCGGTTCGGTCGTGGCCGCCAGGGGCGGGTGGATGACCTGGAGAGGTGGCTCGGCGTGGACGTGGAACAGGTCGCGCCCTATGCGCCCGATGGCCGGGTCATCAGCAGCTCCAGAATCCGGGAGGCGGTCAAGGCCGGCCAGGTGGAGGAAGCGTCCCTTCTCCTCGGTCGCCCGCACGTCGTCATGGGCGCGGTGGTCTTCGGGGACGGCCGAGGAAGGGAGCTTGGCTTCCCGACCGCCAACCTGGAGCCCGAGACCGCGCTGGTGCCGGGGAACGGCGTGTACGTGACACAGGTCGATCTCGGGGACGGCGCATGGCGCCCCGCGGTGGCGAACGTCGGAGTGCGCCCTACCTTCGGTCCAGGCGAGCGCCGAATCGAGGTCCACCTCCTGGATGGTCATGGGGACCTCTACGGCAGCCGCGTGCGCGCCCGGTTCCTGGCCCTCCTCCGCAACGAACAGACCTTCTCCAACGCGGAGGAGCTGGTGGCGCGGATCGGTGAAGATGTGCGCGCTGCGCGTGCTTGGCTGGCTTCGCACGGGGAATAC
>JAFDJI010000387.1 GCA_019307545.1 Deltaproteobacteria bacterium
TTCGGGCGCGGCCAGGATTGCGACGACGATGACTCCGCCATCCACCCCGACGCAATCGAGTACTGTGATGACGTGGACAACGACTGCGACGGGGACACGGACGAACCCGAAGCGATGGACGCGCTGCCGTGGTGGGTCGACGCGGACAGCGATGGGTACGGTGACCCCGAGCGGCTCGCCAAGGCGTGCGAGCATCCGAGCGGTTGGGTGGACAACGACGGGGATTGCGACGACGAGGACTCCTCGGTGAACCCCGACGCGGAAGAGGTCCCCGGCGACGGGATCGACAACGACTGCGATCCCGCGACCCCCGATTGACGTTGTCGTGCCCGCACCTCCCGGTTCGGGGTACGGGTTGACGTCGCGGTGCCCGGCCCTATGCTTCAATATCGAACCATTGGAGAAGCCGTGGCCCAGATCCGGCCCGTGAAGCAGATCGTGGATGGCGACAACCTCATGGAAGGCGGCGGATTCCCGGTCCGTCGACCGTTCCCCACTCCGGACATGGACCAGGTGGACCCCTTCCTCCTCCTGGACCAGATGGGACCGGTGGACTGGGCGCCGGGCGAGGCCATTGGGGCGCCGGACCATCCCCACCGCGGGTTCGAGACGGTGACCTACGTGCTGCAGGGCCGCATGCAGCACAAGGACTCCCGCGGTCACCAGGGCGAGTTGGGACCGGGCGACGTCCAGTGGATGACTGCGGGGGGCGGGGTGGTGCACTCGGAGATGCCCCACCCGGAGTTCTTCAAGACGGGTGGGGTCATGCACGGTTTTCAGCTCTGGGTGAACCTCCCCCGCCGCGACAAGATGATGACGCCCCGGTACCAGGAGATTGCCGGCGCGGACCTCCCCACCGCCACCAGCGAGGACGAGAAGGTGTGGGTGCGGGTCGTCGCTGGCGAGTCTCTCGGAGTGGGCGCGGTGATCGACACCCGCATCCCGATCACCTTCCTTCACTTCCGAGTGCAGCCGGGTGGGTCGGTCCAGCAGATCGTTCCCGCCGACCACAACGCTTTCGCCTGGATGATCGCTGGCGATTCGGTTGTCGACGAGGGCGGCACCACGGCTCGCGAAGGGCAAATGGCGCTGTTCGGGCCCGGCGACGCGGTGCATCTCTCGGTGCCGGAGGGCGCCGAGCAGCCCGCCGAGTTGCTGTTGCTGGCGGGGGTTCCGCTCCACGAGCCGGTAGCGCGCTATGGCCCCTTCGTGATGAACACCCAGGCGGAGATCATCGAGGCCATCAACGACTTCCGCGCCGGCCGAATGGGCGCTATCGACTTCTGATCAGGGGGCGTCAACCGGTTGGGGCAGGCCCAACTCGACCAGCCAGGCGCCCGGGTCGTTTTCCTCCCCGGTGGCCAGGAGGCCCTCGATCCGCACCTTCTTGTCGAGCAAAGCCTCCCAGAGCTCGGGCGGATCGCCGGTGCTGATCCACAGCAGGGTGTCGTCCTCGAGGACGATGGCCGTGCCCATGTAGGGCTCCGGGCCATGGCCGTGGTGGAGTTGCCGCTCGTAGGTCCCGAACGCACGGACGCGTTGGTCGAGCCGTAGCTCCAGATCGGCCTTTGAGCGAACCTCGTGCTCGGCGGCGCAGATGCGGATGCAGTCGTCCGTGATCAACTCCGGCGCGACCGGGCGCGCCATGTTGGCCCGCTCGCAGCGGGCCATGCAGGTCTCGAAGCCGTTTGGGCCCGCAAGGGGATCGGGATGGGCACCCTCGCCGCCCGCCTTGGGGTCGACCTGCGCGACCGGCTTGGCAGTGGGCTCGGCCGCGGGGTCGACCTGGGCAGTAGGCTCGACCTGGGCGGTGGGCTCGACCTGGGCTTTGGGCTCGACCTGGGCCGCGGGTTCAACCTGGGCGGTGGGCTCGGGATTGGGTGTCCCGGGCTCCGGGGCGTGGTTGGAACAGGCGAGGGTGAGCAGGAGAAGGAGCATTTCGTGGCACTCCGGGCACGCTGTGACGGGCAGTGGGTGGCTGCGATGGTAGCATCGCCGGTGCGTCCCCGGTTACGGCGGACCAGCGGCACGGGGCGTGGTTCCCACCCCGATGGAGGAAGCGTGATCGGACTGCTCCTGGGGATCCTGGTGGGATGCACCGTAAACTCTGGTCCCAACGCGATCCAGACGGGCGACTACCAGTTCTTCACCCTCCGCGCCGACGACGCCTGCCTGGATGGCGCGCTCGAAGCCCTCTTCATGCCAGAGGGTCGGCATACGCCGCACGCGTTCGAGTTTCCGATCTACGTGCCGTCGGCCGACGAGACGCCCCTTTCCTACTACGTGGATTTCCGGGTGCCCTTCGTCGGGATGCCGGTGACGGTGGAGGAGACCAGCTCTGGCCTCCAGATCCGCGGCAGCGTCATGGAGTCGGTCCTTCTCGACGAGACGCAGTACGGCAATTGCGTAGCGACCATGTCCGTGGACGCTGACTTGTGGCCGGATGACGGGGATATAGGCGGGGAAGCGACCCTCGCAGTTTCCGACCCGCGCGGCTCCGACAACCGGTGTCCGGTGTTCGATGCCGATCCGTGCCAGGTCACCCTCGATCTGCTGGCCGAGCGCCTCGGGGACGGAAGCCCAGACCTGCTGGAATAGGGCGACCGAGGTCGAGATCAGCGTCAGGAACGTGTTGCGAGGAGCGCCTCCAGCGCGGCCCGGTCGACCTTCGCGCGGTGGCGGGGGTCCACGGGGATTTGCTCTACCCGCTCTACCCGGTCGATCCCGGTCTGCTCCCGTAGTGCTTCGGCGTCCCCCTCCCCGGTGAATGCGAGCACGGGCGCCCCATCCACCTCAGCCAGCGCGGCGCGCACCACCCCCGGCACCTGCTCAGCGAGCGCCTCCACCCGAAACGGGTAGTGCGGTCCGACCCGCTCCGAGACCCTCCCCACCAGCCACAGCCGCCCCTGGGGGTCACGCCAGGCCGCGTCTCCGGTGCGGTGCCACACCGTCTCCCCGTCTCGCACCTTGTTGGCCGCGTCGGCGCTGGGGTCGCGGTAGTAGCCACGGTTCACATGGGCGCCCGCCACCCACACCTCGCCCGGGGTTCCTTCCGGAACGTCCGCGTGACCGTCCGGATCCACCAGCCGCACCCGGATCCCGGGGACCGGGGTGCCCACGCAGCTTCCTTCCGCCTCGCGGGGGATGGCCTCGGAGAGCGCGGTGTCGGCATCCAGGGTCGCGATCGGCTCGGCCTCGGTGGAGCCGTACACCACCTGCACGCTCGCGGAGGGGAAGGCACGCGCCATGTCCCGCAACAGGTCCGCCCGGACGCGGGCCCCCCCGACGAACAGCCGGGTGATGCGCTCCTGGGGTGAATCCCGCTCCAAGACCCGGTCCACCAGGGTGCGGAAGAAGGCGGGAGAGCCGGAGGTGGTGGTGACGCGGTGGGCGGCGACCTGGGCCAGCAGTCGGTCGGGGTCCAAGGACGACACGTCACGCAAATCGCCGTCGGGCAGCACGCAGGTGGCACCCGCTGCCAGGCTGTTCAGCAGGAACACCGGCAGGGTGGGCAGGTCGACGTCGTCCGGTCCGATCCCCATGTGGCTCACGAGCACCTGGTGCTGGGCCAGGAGGAACCGGTGGCTGCGACCGATGGCCTTGGGGACGCCGGTGGTGCCGGTGGTGAAGGTGATCAGGGCTGGCTCTCCTTCCACGGGATCGCGCAGTGGCCCGGGAAGGCCGGTTCGGGGCAACTTTCGCGCCACGGGCCCGAGTCCGCCGTCGGCAACGTACAGGTCCAGCCCCCGCAGTGCGCGCAGGGTCAGGCGGAGCAGGTGCGCCTTGCGGATCCCGACCAGTGCGTGGAGCCCTACCCGGGTGAGCGCCATGTCCAGACGACGCCGGTCGGCGGAGGGGTCCACCAGCACCGCGGTTCGGCCGCCCCAGGTGGCCCCCAGCAGGGCCGCGTACAGGTCGATGCCCATCGGGAGCAGCACCAGGACGTGGGCGCCCTCGCGCAACCCCCACCGGTCGAGGGCTCCGGAGAAGGCCGCCACCCGGTCCCGGAGCGCGCGGAACGTGCACCCCACCCCGCCCGGTTCGATCAGGGCGGGTTTGTCGGGCCATCGCTCCGCGTTGGCACGGAGCATCTCGCAGATGTGCGGCACGGCGCTACAGGGCCTTCTCCAGCAGTGCGTACCGCCGGAACACCTCGCCGCCATGGCGGCTGATGTCGGTGGAACGACTGCCGGTCCACATCAGGCAGTGCACCCCCGCCCGGTACCCTTTGCGACGAGCGATGCGGTGGGCGGCCGCCACCAGCCACGAGCCCACCCCGATCACACGGTACTCGGGGAGGACCGCCAGGGTCTTCACCAGGAACCAGCCCCGATCGGGTTGGGCGAAGTCCGGGATGGAGAACAGGAACCCGGCCGGCTCTCCTTCGGGGGTGCGGACCACCAGGGTCAGGTCGGGATCGACCAGGGAGCGCATCGGGGCGTACCAGGCCTGCAGGGCCTCTTCGGGAACGGGCACGTACCCGAACGCCTCTCCGAACGCGCCAGTTGACATTCGGTGCACCAGGGAGACCGCTTCGCGGAAGTCCTCGGGGGAGATGTTCCCGGTGGCGTCGGAGGGGATGGG
>JAFDJI010000388.1 GCA_019307545.1 Deltaproteobacteria bacterium
TCACCTTCTTGCGCCGACCACAGGGGCCGGAGGACATCCACACCCCGGACGTGGAGTCGGTGTTGTGCGATGCGTGCCACTCCGCCGAATCCGAGGAAGGGCTGACGGGTCCCATGACCGAGGAGTTGCGCCAGCGGGTGGTGAAGATCGACCACAGCCCATTGCACCAACTCCACCTGGACAGCGCCACCCGGTTTCCCGGCGAGTACCGGGGGGGGGACCACGGCGCGGCGGGCGGCGGCATCACGGCGCACGGGGTGGGGGAGGAAGTGATCACCTGCATGGATTGTCACGGCTCGGGCGGGGCCGAACGCGCGCACCGCTACTCCGCTACCCGTGAGAACTGCATCCAATGCCACGAGGGGGTGGATGTCACCGAGGGGAGGCTGAAGACCTTGCAGTGCCAGGAGTGCCATTTCCAGGCATTCATCGGCCATAGCGCAGTCGCAGAGGTGGTGGCGCGGTAGGATGCCCCGGGGAGGAGCCGGACCAGTGACCTCCGACGATCGAGACGGGCAGAGCGGCGAGGCAGAGCCAGGCGGGCACTATCGGTTCCTCGGCATGGTAGGGCAGGGCGCCATGGGGGAGATCCACCTCGCGACGGATGTGCACCTCCGCCGAAATGTCGCGTACAAGACGATGTCTCCGGAGCTTGCGGCCCAGGAGAACGAGGTGGGGCGGTTCCTCCACGAGGCCCGCGTCACCGCACAGCTCGACCACCCGAACGTGGTCCCGGTGTATGCCCTGGAGGGCGGGGAGGGACGCCCCGCCTACGCGATGAAGCTCATCGAGGGACGGACCTTCGAGGATCTCATCGAAGAGACCCGCGCGCAATATGACGCGGGGAAGCGCATCGACGACGCGCACTCCCTGACGACCCGCCTCGAGCATTTCCTCAAGGTGTGCGACGCCCTGGCCTATGCCCACGCGATGGGCGTCATCCATCGCGACTTGAAGCCCGAGAACATCATGGTGGGGCCCTACAACGAGGTCTACGTGATGGACTGGGGCATCGCGAAGCGGGTGGGTGTTCCGGAGGACCCCGACAAAGGGGGTTGGTTCGCCGAGGACGAGGCCGTCGAACACGACAAGGAGGGGTATGTCATCGGCACCCCCGCCTTCATGTCGCCCGAGCAGGCACAGGGCCTCAACGATGAGCTCGACGCCCGCAGCGACCAGTTCTCCCTCGGCCTGATCCTCTTCGAGTTGGTCACGCTCCAGCGTGCCTATACCGGCAAGGGGATGATGCCGATGCTGCGGGCGCAGGACGCCGACCTGAATCCCATCGCCCACCACGCGAAGCGGGAGCGGGTTTCCAAGGACCTGGCCGCCATCATCCGCAAGGTCACCACCCTGGTTCGCGACCACCGATACGCCGACGTGAGCGCGCTCGCGGACGACGTCCGGCGCTTCATGGCGGGCGAGGCGCCGCTGGCACGCCCGGACAACCTGTGGAGATGGATCCTCCGCACCATGAACCGGTATCGCGAGGCCACCCTCCTCGCGGTGCTGATGGTGTGCCTGAGCGCGGCGGCGCTCACCATCGTCGCCTTGTTGTACGTGCAGGTGAACCAGTACTTCGCCGGAATCCGAGAGACGCACCTGGCGCACATCCTCACCGAGGTGAACGAGCAGGGGAACGCCGCAGACGCCTACTTCCTCAGGATGGAGGGGCTGCTCGAGGGCCTCGCCCAGGGGACGGTGCAGACCCTGGTCCATGCCAGGCCCAGCGGCCAGACGCTCTACTTCAACAAGGACTTCGATGATGAAGGGACCAGTCCGCCCGATCTGGTCTCTGTTCGGCGCTACGCGACGCCGGTGAGCTTCGGCTGGCCGGTATTCAAGGCCGCCCCGGCGGTAGACGTTCAGGCCATCGAGCCACAGCTGCAGCGGCTGGTCCTGCTACGCCACACCTTCCGCACCCTGTTCCTGCGCAGCCACGGAGGCGAGGCACTGGACCTGCCGGAGCGGGAGGCCGTCGCGCTGCTCGGTCACCGCGGGGTGCCCATCATGTGGTCCTATGTGGCCATCGAGGAGGGCGTGCACATGTCCTTTCCGGGTCACGGCGGGTATCCGGACGACTACGATCCGCGCCGCCGGCCCTGGTACGAGGTGGGGCGCAAGGCCCAGAGCCCGCAGTGGGGAAAGCCGTACGTGGACGTGAATGGTCAGGGCTTGATCCTGCCCTGCGTGACGTCGCTGCGGGACAACGATGGCGCGTTCCTGGGTGTGGCCGGGATCGAACTCACCCTGGACTTCATCATCGACGAGATCCTGCTCACCCCGGACCTCCCCGCTGTGCGGGAGAGCTTCCTGGTCGATGGGGAGGGGCGCATCGTGGTCCGGAGCACCCAACTCGGGGCGGATGTCGGGGCGGGGCTGCAGGGCAACGAGGCGCTGAAGCTCGAGCCGCTCCCCCTCCCGGATGTGGTCGAGGCGATCCGGGCAGAGCGGGCGGGCTACCTGGAGATCGACGACGACCTGGCGGTGTACTCGCCGCTCAGCTCGCTCGGCTGGTACCTGGTGGTGACGGGAGAGACGGACAAGCTGCTCTACGGCCGCTAGATGTGGAGTGGTTCGCGGAAGGATTCGAGGGTGCGCTCGATCCCGTCTCGCCGATCGATGTGGGGTTCCCACCCCAGCACCTCTCGGGCGCGGGTGATGTCGGGCCGTCGGACCCGTGGCTCGTGGTGGGGCAGCGGCACATGGACGATGCGGCTGGAGGAGCCCGCAATCTCCACCACCTCCCGGGCCAGTTCATTCATGGTGACCTCGACCGGGTTGCCGATGTTCACGGGACGGGTCTCCTCCGAATCGAGCAGGAGGAGGACCCCGTCGACGACATCGTCGATGTAGCAGAAGGACCGGGTATGCATGCCATCACCGTAGATGGTCACGTCCTCGCCCAGGAGCGCCTGGCAGCAGAAGTTGGGCAGGACGCGTCCGTCATCGGCGCGCATGCGGGGTCCGTAGGTGTTGAAGATCCGTACGATTCGCGTGTCGAGACCGTGGGTTCGGTGGTACTCCATCACCAACGCCTCCGAGAAGCGCTTGGCCTCGTCGTACACCGCACGGACTCCAATCGGGTCGACGTTTCCCCAGTAATCCTCGCACTGCGGGTTCTCCTTCGGGTCCCCATAGACCTCGGAGCTGGACGCGAACAGGAAGCGCGCCCCCTTGGCCCTCGCCAGGGCGAGCAGGTTGTGGGTACCCCGCGATCCGGCCATCATCGTCTCCACGGGGAGCTCCAGGTAGTCGCGTGGCGAGGCCGGAGAGGCGAGGTGGAGGACGTGGTCCAACCCGTCATCGACCCAGGTGTGCTGGGTGATGTCGTGTACCACCAGCCGGAAGCGGGGGTGCCGTAGCAGGCCCTCGATGTTGCCCAGCGGACCGGTTGCGGCATTGTCGACCGCGATCACCCGGTCACCGCGCGCGAGCAGCTTTTCACAGAGGTGCGACCCGACGAATCCAGCGCCGCCCGCCACGAGGCTCGTTACCGCCCCATCTCTATCAGCCACCGGTGAACTCCTCGCCCACGATGTCCCGCGCGAGCCGGGCCTCGAGCTTCGACCGCTCCGCCTCGGTGAGCTCCACCTTCTCCAGGATTTCGCGCACCTCTCCCTCCAATTCGAGCCTTGGGGTGGGCTGCAGGGTGCTGGCGTTGCAGTACGGGAAGTTGGAATGGTCCCCGGTGATGTGCTCGACGGCCCTCTCGCGCACCTCGCGGATCTCGGGCTCGAAGAGGTCGCCGTGGGACAGGGCCGCGTCGGAGAGTTGGAGGACCTCGAGAAGGGTCCCATCCCCCAGGGCGCTGCATCCGCCATAGTCCCAGGTCTGGACCAGCCAGGCGGCGAACCCGCGGGCGTCGAGGGTGTCGTGGGCTCGGCGCATGAGCGCGACGAAGGCGTCGTCGGACGGCTCGGGCGTCGCTTTCGCCTTGGGGCGATAGGAGTCGATGTCGAGGTAGAGCACCAGGACCGCGCCCTCGGCAACGACGTCGAAGTCCAGGCCGGGGAACAATGGGATGGCCCAATCCAGGTAAATAGGGTCCTCTTCGTCGTAGGCCTTGTCGAGGGAGCCCTGCAGGGATCCGGTGAGGTCCCTGGCCTTCCGCATGACGCGCGCGAAGTCGGGCGCGGAGGCGATGGCGTCGAAGTCCTTTCGCGCGGCCTCTATGGCGGCGACCTCCCCCTCGGTGAACAGGTCGGTCAACGAAGCCTCCTCCTCGACCTCCTCGACCTCCTCGTCTGGAGCGGGGGGCGGCGCAGGTGGCTCGGTGGGCTCGGTGGGCGCCTCCACTGTGGCTGGGGCCGGTTCGGGCTCCATGGGAGGTGGGGCGAATGCCTCTGTCCCGCCGCCGCCGCACGCCAGGACCAGGAACAGGGTCACCGCTGCCGTAACCACGCGCATCCAGACCTCCACGCCCGGAGGGTTTCCGGGGTCTCGGGTTCGGGCATGGGCCCATCCTACGCTGGGGGGGACTCCCCAATCATGGACGCCACGGTCCCCTCGTAGAACTTGTCCAGGACGTGCTCGTACCGCGCTTCCACCACGTTGCGCTTGACCTTCAGGG
>JAFDJI010000389.1 GCA_019307545.1 Deltaproteobacteria bacterium
CGTCCGACTCGCCCTGGAGCCGGTCACAGGTGCCGTCATCCGCCAGGATGGTGTCGCCCGCGATGGTGCCGAAGCCGTCCGTGTCGCCGTCCACGATGCAGGTGACGGTGTCGTACTCGTTGCAGTCCTGGTCGATGCCGTCGTCGGGGACCTCGGGAGCGAGGGGGTAGCTGTCGGGGTCCCCGTCGTCGCAGTCGGTTTCGTCTTCGGACTCCCCATCAGAAGTGTCGCAGGAGCCGTCGGGTGCCAGGGTGGTGGTGCCGGGGTCGGTCCCAAAGGTGTCCATGTCGGCGTCCAGGATGCAGGTCACGGTGTCGAAGCCGTTGCAGTCCTGGTCGATCTGGTCGTCCGCGATCTCTTCTTCGCCCGGGTTGCGGAACGCGTCCTCGTCGTCGCAGTCATCGTTGGTCCACGCCTCGTCCAGATCATCACAGTCCTCATCGGCCGACGCGACGGTCTCGGTGAGGGGGCCGTACCCATCCCCATCCCCGTCAAAGGGACAGGTTCCGGCGTCCGAGCCATCGCAATCCTGGTCCACGCCGTCCAACGGGATCTCGACGGCGCCGGGGTAGGCGCCAGGGTCGGTGTCGTCACAGTCGGTGTCGTCGTCCGACTCCTGATCCCCCGTGTCACAGGACCCATCGGCCGCCACGGTGGTGGTTCCGGTGTCGGTGCCGTAGGTGTCCTGGTCCCAGTCGACGAAGCAGGTGACGGCGTCCACGCCCGAGCAGTCCTGGTCGATCTGGTCGTCGGGGATCTCCGTGGCGCCGGGGTGGACGGAGGAGGAACTGTCGTTGCAGTCGGTGCCGTCGAGCAGGTGCAGGGGTGGCTGGTCACAGGCCCAGGTGGTCCGGGTCTCATCGCCGTAGTTGTCGTCGTCCAAGTCCCAGTGCCAGGCGGTCTGGTTCGATACCGTGGGGTCCCCGTCGTCCGCCTTTCCGTTGCAGTTCTCGTCCACGTTCGCCGGATCGCACACCTCGGGCTCTCCCGGGTGGCGGTCCGGATTGGCGTCGTCACAGTCCCCCGGGTCGGCGACGTGATCGGCGGGTTGGTCACAGACCACCACGAAGACGCTCGCCACCCCGAAGCCGTCACCATCCCAATCGAAGTACCAGGTCCCAGCGTCCACCGCGTCGTCCTCGTCGACCTCGGTATCGCAGTCGTTGTCGTCCCCGTCACACATCTCGGGGGCGTCGGGGTGGATGTCCATGCGGGTGTCGTCGCAATCCGAGGCGTCGAAGACGTACCCGTCTGGCCGGAAGCAGTTCTGGGTGGTGTCGTTGGGGTCGCCGTGCAGGTCCCCGTCGATATCCGCGTACCAGGTCACCGGCGTGCCGTCGTCCGCGACGAGGTCGCAATCGTTGTCGATCCCGTCGCACAACTCGGGGGCATCCGGGTAGGTGTCCTCGTCGTCGTCGTCGCAGTCGCCTCCCTCCGCGACGAACCCTCCGACCGGCTCACAGGCTTCGAAGGTGTCGGTGTCCTCTCCGTAGCCGTCCCCGTCATCGTCGCCGTACCAGGTGATCAGGCCGGTGGCGCCGGGGGCCTCGGCGTCCGAGGCTCCGCTGCAGTCCTCGTCGACGTCAAGGGGATCGCACACCTCGACCACCCCCGGGTTCACCGCGGCCTCGGTGTCGTCGCAATCGGTGTCGTCGCTCACGAACCCCGATGGGGTCAGGCAGGCCACCACCGGCACCGCCTCGTCGCCGTATCCGTCGCCGTCGGCGTCGGCATGGAAGAGGTCCGCGTCCACCGCGTCCGCATCGACCGCGCCGTCGCAGTCGTTGTCGATGCCGTCGCACACCTCGTCCGCGTCCGGGTTGATGGCGGTGACACCATCGTTGCAGTCCTCACAGGCCGCGAACCCGTCGGCATCGAGGTCCGAGAGGCCCACCGAGCCATCACAGTTGTAGTCGGTGGGGTCGTCGCAGTCGGTCTCCGGAGCGCCGGGATAGATGGCCGCGTCGATGTCGTTGCAGTCGTCCGCGTTGTCGACGAAACCCGTGGGCTCCTCGCAAGCCGAGGTGGTGAAGAACGTCGCGCCGTAGCCGTCGGTGTCGAAGTCCGCATACCAGGTCGGGGCGACGACGAACGGGTCCTCGTCGTCCAGGTACCCGTTGCAGTCGTCATCGACCCCGTTGCACACCTCGGTCGCGGTCGGATGGACCGCCGACGCGCCATCGTCGCAGTCGTCGTCGTTCGCGACGTAGCCCTCCGGTTGCACACAGGCGGCGAGGGTCTCGTCCGGATCGCCGTAGGTGTCGGCGTCGTCGTCCGCGTACCAGGTGGTCCGGGGTCCGCCGGCATCCTCGTCCACGGCGGTGTCACAGTCGTTGTCGATGCCGTCGCAGCCGTCTGGTGCCCCCGGGTACACGTCGCCGCGGGAGTCGTCGCAGTCGTCATCGTTGTCGACGTACCCCTCGGGCTGACCGCAGGCTTCGATGGGTACGGCGGGGTCACCGACGCCATCGCCGTCACTGTCTGCGTACCAGGTCTCCACTTCGGAGGCCGAATCGTCGAGGGGCGCACAGTCCTGTGGCCAGGGAACCCCGTCGCCATCGGGATCATACCGATCGAAGGCGTCGTCAGCCGAGATGCGGACGCACCCGGAGGCGATGAGCAAAGTGAGCAAGAATGCCGGCAAGAAACAAGCCCGATGCCGGCTGGGGTTTTCTGGCAGGAACACGCGAACCCCGCTGGTGCGCGCCAAGTGGCTGTAGTATGCCCCAACCCGGCGACGGCTCCTACTATCTGTTCGCCACCATCGGGTACTCCACGCAAGCGATGGACGCTTCTGCGCCGTGTCGCTCCGGCGCGCGGGGTAGGATGGGCCATGGCCGACCAGGACAAAGGGAAGCAGGGCAGGGGCCTCGGCATCCAGCCCCCTCCAGACCATCCACCAGCGGTGACGAGCCTGGTAGCGGCCCCACCGCCACCCCGACCCTCGGAAGACATGGAGCCCGAGGAGATCGAGTCCTACGTGCGGGCGTCGATGCACCAGGACCGCCGCCCCGGGAATGTCCTCGCGGTGTGCCACCCGCTCCGGATGTACAAGCTGCCGCGCAGCCTGTTCGCGGCCCTGCGCCAGGCGGGTTTCCGGGTCGAGGTCGTCCAAACCCGATCCGACCGGGTGGAGTCGGTGACCGCCATCCGCGACGGGCTGCTGGACCTCGCCCGGGAGGACAAGCCCCTCGACGTGATCGCCGTCAGCGGCGACGGCAGCCTGGACCACCACGTGCTGATCGCGGCGTTCTGGGCGTTCTACCCCGACCTGGTGTCGTACTGGGAGGGGGAGATCAGCGTTGCCGGCGTCACCGAGGAGGACCTCGCCGCGCTGCCGGAGGAGTACCGCCGGTCCTTCTTCGCCGTCATGCCGGACGCCTCCGACCTCGACCCCTCCTCGGAGACCGTCACCGAGATCTGGCTGCTCCGGAGCCGGCTGGAGACGGTGCTCCGAAAGGGCCGCTCCGTGTCCAGGGTGGTGCGCAAGGCACGCCGGGAAAAAGGCGACCTCCTGCTGCGGGTGGCAATCCTCGCCGCGCTCTACCCCGACAAGGTGATCCTGCGACCACACGGATTCGACCTTTCCAAGCTGGCCAGCGCCACCCAGGAGCGCACCTTCCAGGGTCTGTACCCCTACATCCGCTCCATCGCGCCCTACCCGGCGGGAACGGCTGCCGACAATGCGCTGTTCGCAGGGGTCCCGGGGTGGGGCTTCGCCCAGCTGGCCAAGGTGCTGGCCTGGCTGCCGAGCCTGGACCCCATCCGGCGATGGTGGGAGGAGCGGCTCACCGCGAGGTTCCTCGCCTACTACGTGCAGCACAGCGTGGTGGTGCCGGCGCGATTCTCCATGGTGGCCTTCAACGGGGACTGGCAGCTGATCAGCAGCCATGCCGCTGGCGGACCCGGTGCGGGCCACTTCTTCTCCGCGGACCTCTCCTCCAAGACCAAGGGCCTGCTCGGGTACCTGGCCCGCATTCCGAAGGTGGTCATCCAAGAGGGCCTCCTCGGGTCGACCATCGTGCGCATCCGCTCCCGGTACGCGAACGGGCGGCAGAAGTCGTTCACCGAGGGGCAGATGGCGGAGGGCCTGTACACCAACCGCACCTTCATCGCGGGCGTGGGCTCGGTCCCCTCCACCAACCCCACCAGCTTTGCGGGGCAGAGCTCGCTGGTGGTGGTCCCCCCCATCCTGTACCGAAACAACACCGGGGACCTCCAGCTCAACTTCCGCGGAATCGGGGCCTTTTTCGAGGCGATGCTCAAGGGCATCCTCGGGCGGCTGATGCACCTGGTGGGGCTGAACGTGCGCACCCTGGCCGGTGGTGGAAAGCTCGCCATCCTCTGGCCGGAGCACCAGGTGACCATCAAGGAGGGGGAAGAGATCGACATCGAGTACTTCACCAAGGACCGGCAGCCCCGCTTCGTGCCGACCCAGGTGAGCGGTGACCCGTTCCAGGCCAGCCGGATGACCATTCGGGTCGCCTGGGGCCCCATCCCCCTGCTCGCCAACGAGGAATCCCTGCTCCTGGAGGCGACCCGCCGCTCCCTGGCCCAGCTCCGCATCGAGCA
>JAFDJI010000390.1 GCA_019307545.1 Deltaproteobacteria bacterium
CCCAGGCGATGTGATCTTCGGGATGGATCCCACCCGCGAGTACGCAGCGACCAGGGCGCTGTGGCGGGACACCCCGCTGGCCGTCTTGGCCGTCCCGGGCAACCACGACGCCTACGCGATCCATGACGTCACCTTCGGGGAGAGCGGTCGCTTCGCCCTGGGCCGCGCACTCCGCTGCGGACTGTACGTCGACCCCGCCAGCATGTTCAAGACCGTGGTGGGTGTCGGGGGGTGCATGGTCAGCACCCTGTCCGACACGCTCGAGCTCGAGCTGCGGGTGGATGGCCTCGAGGCCTACCGCGCATCGCTCGGGTCGGAGGCCTGGTCGATCGGCTGGCAAGGGACGCGGTTGATCGGCGTGAACACCTTTGGGGGAGGTGCCGCGCGCCGGATGGCCGTGCCGATGTCCCTGGGCCACATCGAGGAGGGCATCGGACGCACGATCCCGGGTACCAGCGGCATCGACCGCGACCTGGGGGCGCCGCTCACCGATAACCACGGAGGCACGATCGACCCGGAAGCCGTGGCGTGGGTCCAGGCGGAGGTGGACGCCGCCCGCACCCGCGGAGAGCATGTCGTCCTCGTCGCCCACCACGACCCCACCGGCCGTCATGGAGGCGCTCCGGCGCTCTTCCGGAACGATCCCTTCGGCACCGATCCGATGGCGAGAGGCGGCTTCGAGGTCTGGAACTACGGCGTCCTCGGTGCGTCACGCCCCGCCGAGGACCCGTCCCGCCACTCCGGTACCCGCCTGCTCTCCGCGACCACCTCGGGCCCCACGACCTGGATCCTCGGCCACACCCACCGCGACGACCACCGCCAGGTCCACCACGCGGACCAGGCCGTCGACCTGATCCAGACCACCACGGCCGGCTCGGCGCCCATGGACCTCGACGGCTACCGAGGCTACCGGCTGCTCCACCTCGGCGAGGAGGGACCCGGGGTCATCGACTTCGACACCAACCAGGGGTGGGGCTCGGTGCCGCTAGGCCACCTCTGGGTCGAGGACGTGCCCCGCCCGGACGGCCTCACCGATCGCGCCGTCGTCAACGGGCTCCCCCACGCCGTAGGCGGGCGACTCCGCTTCACGCTCCCCGCCACCGCGACCGGCTACGCCTTCACCACGGACGGCGATGGACAGCTCCCGCTCTCGGACCTCACCTGGGCCGATGGAACCCTGGTGGCCTACGTCGATGTCGAGGTACCGCCGGGCACCGGGGACCCCGTGGCGCGCGTTCCCGAGGAGCTTGCCCGGGTGGAGGTGCACTGGGCGCCGGCGATCGACAACCTCCCACCCGCGGTGCAGCTCGCAAGAGACGGGAAGAAGCCACGCCGCCCGACCCGCCCCATCCGCACGCGGGTCCGCCGCCCTCTCACGCTTGCATCGGTCTCACGGGATGACGAGGCGCTGTTCCGGGTCGTGTGGGAACTGGCTGGGGAGGACCGGGAAGGGCCAGAGGCGCGCTTCGAGCCCCTGGAGCGGGGCCGGCATCCCCTGGTGGTGACCCTGTACGACGGCCACGGCGCCCGCACCGTGGTGGAGGGAGAGGTCAGGGTGCGGGGACGGTTCTGGCCTCCGTGGTGAGCAACCTCTCACTCGTGAATCGGTTTGGAATAGAGTGGGTTGGCTCTGGGCTGGATTCGGGTATCCGAGACAGGAGGACGACCGATGTGGGCACTGGTACTGGCTTCGATAGCCGCCCTGGCCCAGGGCGCCGGCCTGCCCAACCTGGACACCCCCCTGAAGACCGGCGCGCAGGCTCCCGCGGACGCGGCGGTCGTGGTGGGCATCGAGGACTACGTATTCGTCGCCGACGTGCCCTTCGCCCAGCGTGATGCCCGCGCATTCTACGATTTCCTGGTCTACACGCGTGGCATCCCCGGCTCCCGGGTGCGCCTGTTCGAAGGAGGCGTCGGGCGGGAGCAGATCATCGAGGCGCTGGGGCAGGCGGCCGCGGAGGTCGGTGACGGAGGGACCTTGTGGGTGTATTTCGCCGGTCATGGGGCGGCGGACACCTCCACGGGAGAGCGGATGCTCCTCGGAGACGACGTGCGACAGGATCCGACCGCCTTCGGAACGCGTGCGGTGAGACTGTCGGAGATCCGTGATATCGCCGCCGACAAGGACCTGATGCTGATCCTGGACGCCTGCTACAACGGGATGGGCCGCTCCGGGGAGGAGCTTGTCGCGGGGAAGCGCTTCGTGGTGCCGACCTGGGCCTCCCAGCCGTCTCCGGGTCGGGTCGAGTGGACCGCGGCGGCACCGGACGAGCTCTCCGGGCCCCTGGACGCGGCTCGCCACGGGGCGTTCACCTATTTCGCCATCGGGGCGCTGCGGGGCTGGGCCGACGGAGAGTTGGATGGGACGCGGGACGGAAAGGTCACCGCCGAGGAGGCCGACCTCTATGTGCGCCAGGCTCTCCGCACGGTTCAGGTGAGCACCCAGACCCCGGTGCTGACCGCCAGCGACCTGTCCTCGGTGGTCCTCTCCCACGGGACCGAGGCGGCGCCGGAGCTGGGCGTGCCCACCGCAACGCCGACGGTCTCCGGGACGAGCGTCCCAGGCCTGCTCGATGCCAGCGATATGGCGCTGATGGACACCGTCCTCCAAGACGCCGTCGACCGCTGCACGGAGCAGAACCGCACCGGAACCGAGGCGGGGGACCTGTGGTACATCCGCTTCAAGACCAAGAAGGGCGAAGCCAGCGGGATGTGGCTCGCCGACGCCCGGCCCGAGTCCCAGCAGGAGGAGGAGGTCGATCCGAGCCGCGGGAGCCGGGGGCTCTGCATTCGCCGCGAGCTGAAGCTCCTACGCTTCACCGACGACACGGTGGTGGTGCAGAGGACGATGTCGCCTTCGAACCCGGAGTAGGATGGAACACCGCACCGCCCAGGCGGGTTGAGCCGCCGACCCTACTTCCGGAGTCTCCCGATGATCACAGCCTTGCTCCTCTCGTTTGCGCTGCCGGCAGACGCCGGCACGGGTGCCCTCACGATCCGCTCCGAGAACCCCGTCGTCATCGCGGTCGACGGGATGCTGGTTCCCTTTTCCGAGGACGCCCTGATCGCCACCGCCTACGGGCTGGGCGGCCAGCACCAGGTCAGCCTCCACAACAACTGGGGCCGGGAGATCCAGAGCCACGTGATCGAGGTGCCCAACGACTACGAGGTCCGGTGCACGTGGGCGCGGCGGACCCTGGACTGCTACGAGGCCGTGCCATTGGACCCCCCACTCGGGATGGGCGTGATCGTGGCCCCCGGGTCGCCGGGAGCCGGCGCAGTGACCGTCGGGGTCGGGACCTACGGAACCGACGTCACGGTCACCGAGTCCTCCACCACCACCACGACCGTCGGAGAGCCGGCCTTCGCGGAGCCGGAGCCGGTGGTGTTCGAACCCCCACCGCCCCTCCCGGACCGGGTGGAGCTGATCGTGCGCTCCACCGACGGCCAATGGGCGGACGTGGTGGTCGACGGAAAGGTGGTGATGGAGTTCCGCAACGAGGACGAGAAAAAGGTGTGGATCACGCCCGGAATCCACACCGTCGAGATCCGCGAGTTCATGCAGGACCAGGGCTACGCCACCGGTCGGCTCGACACCGGCTACGCCGCGCGGGTGACCCTGGGCATCACCGAGGACACCCCAGTCGTCTGCTACGACCACGATGGATGGTACGCCCAGTAGTCCTCCGACTCGCCGAGGTCCCTTGCCTCGCGAATGGTGGAAGGTCAAACTATAGCCCGACCTGGAGGGTTCGTGTCCCACTTGAAACTGCTGACGGTCCTCGCCTGCCTCGCCGCGATGCTCGGCTGCCCCGCCGCGCCAGGAGAGTCCTGTCGCCCCGGCCACAACAGCGACTGCGCGGGAGCCTACTACTGCTCCTTCGCGGGCATCTGCACCAAGGATTGCAGAGACGACGACGACTGCGCATTCAAGTGCTCCAGTGACGCCGTTCCGGGCGACACGTGTGGGTCCTGCGAGGGCGAGGTGTGCCCCACCTGCGACGCCGACCTGCTCTGCCGTCCGGCTCCTGCCACCTGCATCGACGACTACTGCCAGCAGGACTGCGCTCTCACCGACGACTGCAACTACGATCCCTACCGGCCCAGGGAGGACGACTGATGCGCCTGGCACTCGTCCTCCTCCTGCTCGCCGGCTGCGACAAAGACCTCGGCGACCGCTGCACCGAACACGCCGACTGCGTCGAGATCCCGGATGCCTACTGCGCCGGAGCCGGCGTGTGCACTCGGGACTGCACCGACGCCGCCTGCGACGAAGGCAGCACCTGCGTCCAATTGGAATCCCGAGAGATCTGCCTGCGGGCATGTACCCGCGACGGGCAGTGCCTCCCCCGCGAGTACTGCGACGAGGAGCACGACGCCTGCATCATCGAGGACCCGCTCGCGAATCCATAGCTGGTGTCCCCGGTCGGTCGGCACGGTTGTCACCGGGATATACGGGTTCCCGAATCGCTCGGGGAACGCGAATGCTCACCATGCTGCTCTCGGTTCTGTTGGTCTTCGGGGGGGCTCTCCCGACAGCTGAAGCGAGCACTGATGGGGCATCGGCAGCC
>JAFDJI010000391.1 GCA_019307545.1 Deltaproteobacteria bacterium
CCCGGCTCGAAGGCGCGGCGAGTACTCGGACGGGCGCGCAACGGCCGCCAATCCGCGGGTGGTCCGGGCTTTTCTGAAGCACCTGGCCATCGGCCTCGAGCTCTCCGAGCTGAGGCGCGAACACGTCAAGCAGGAGAGGCTCGCCGCCATCGGCGCGATCGTGGCCGGGCTCTCCCACTGCCTGAAGAACACGCTGAACGGCCTGCGCGGCGGGCTGTACGTGGTCAACCGGGCGATGGAGAACAACAATGCCGAGCGGCTCGAACAAGGCTGGAAGGTCCTGACCAGCAGTGTCCGCGAGATCGAGCGGCTCTCACTCGACATGCTCTACTTCTCCCGTGAGCACCAGCCGAAGCTGGACCTGGCGGATCCGAACGCGGTCCTCAGCGAGGTCGTGGACCTGCTCTCCGCGTCGGCCGCGAATCAGGGCATCGAGGTTCGCGCAGAGCTCGACCCGACCATCGACAAGATGCCCCTGGACAGGCTGGCCCTCTACCGAGCGGTGCTCAATCTGGCGTCCAATGCCGTGGACGCCTGTGTCGATTCCGAGGAAGGCGGGGACAGCATTGTCGTCCGAAGCGGCGCGACAGCGGATGAGGTGCTGATCTCCGTCGAAGACAATGGCGTGGGGATCTCCGAGCGAACCCAGAAACGGATGTTCGAGCAGTTCTTCTCGACCAAGCTGGGAAGAGGTACCGGTCTCGGTCTCCCGGTCGTCAAGAAGATCCTCGAGGAGCAGGGCGGCTCGATGGAGGTCGAATCGACCGTCGGCGTGGGCACGACCTTCACGATTCACCTGCCCAGGGTCCCTCGAGAAGGCTGATCGTCCTCCCATGAGGACAGGAAGCACAAGAGGCCTCCTTCTCCCCTACCTCGGAGAAGCCTCTTGAACGCCATATCCCCCGCCCGACTCCAGTGCCCGGCGCAGCGGCGCCCGTGCCCGTGCCTCACTGTCCTGTGGTGCGCCGCCGGGTATCCCGGTCGGGCGAAGCCTCCCCGGGGCGAACCCCCCGAAATGGCCAATCCGCGGTTCCTCCCTTCGTAGTCCTGCTTCCTCCCGGTATGGTCGAGGAGGACAAGGAGGGAAACGATGGGCACGCGAACCCTCGGCCTGCTCCTCCCGCTGGCGATCTGCGCGGTCACCACCGGAGGCTGCGACGAAATGTTTGGGGACGACGAGGATCCGGAACACTGCTACGACAACGCAGAGGATCTCGCCGGTGCCCTGGGACAGGCGCAGAGCGGTGACACCATCGCCGTGTGCGGCGAGATCCGCGGCAGCTTCGAGGTAGGCGCCGGGGTGCACCTCGTCGGCGAGGAGGGTCGATTGATCTCCGAGGGCGGTGCTGCGCTGCGGCTGGTGACGGATGGCGGACAGGAGACGTCCATCAGCAACCTGAGCGTGGCCGCCTTCGGCACGGGTCTGAGCGCCACGGCGGCCATCATCGCCACCGGCATGGGTACGGTTCGGATCGAATCGACCTCGGTCGAGGTGGGTGCTGGGTACGGCCTGGTCATCGACGGCATCTCGGACGTGACGCTGAGAGACGTCCGCGTCGCGGGCACCGCCGACATCGACTCCCTGGTCCAAGCCGGCAATCCCGCCTACTGGCACGGCCAGTTGCCCGAGGCAGGCGTGGTGATCGGAGGGCGCAACGCCGGAACGCAGGTCCACATCGAGAACCTGGAGGTATCGGGCTTCGTCGGCATCGGGGTGGCCCTGTACAACACCAGCGGGATCTGGCACGAGGGAGGGGTCCGGGACAGCTGGATCCTCGGCGCGGCCATCGAGCGCGCCTGGAACGGCATCACCCTGGAGAATGTGCTCATCGAGGGCATCTCCCGCCCCGACGTCGAGTGCCACCAGGAGTTCGCGCGCGGGCTGGTTGCCACCGACGGCAGCCACCTGGTGACCTCCAACCTGAGCGTTGTCGGGACCGGTGGGGTGGCGCTGCTCCAGGACCAGTCGACGGGCACACACCAGGGCCTCCGCATCCTCGGGAACGAGGGGATGGGCATCCTGGTGCAGCGCGACCCGGAGACCATGTACGCCCAGCCCAGCCTGGCGCTGGTCGAGTCCGAGATCGCCCGCAATCGGGGCGCCGGAGTGGGCCTCAACGACGTTCACGCCGCCGTAATCCGCCGGAGCGCGATCTCCCAGACCCGTAGCTCCATCGCGCTCCGACCTGGGGGGGGGATTTTCGTCGAAGCGGACGGGATCCTGGTGGCGGGCTCCGACGACGAGCAGTCCAACACGACCGAGCTGACCCTCTCCGGTTCGGTGCTGTTCGGGAACGGGCGCGCCGGCATCCTCATGGACGGCACGCGGACCCTCGACTCCTACTCGGAGGAACCCGAGACACCCATCTGCGGGCAGGCCAACATCGTGGACACGCGCTGGACCTGCAACCAGGGGGCCCAGTCCGAGCTGGTCTGCTCCCGGACCGCGGGTCCGTGGGTCGAGAACACCTGGACCTGCCACGACGACGAGACCGGGACCACGTGCAGCACGGCCGACCCCAGCCTGATCCAGGGCGGGGCGTTCCCCGCGGTGATGTCCGCGGACGAGGCGGGGGTCGTGGGGGAGGACGGCTACGTCGCACCGGAGTGCAAAGGTGCCTTCGCGGACGTGGTGGGCGAGGACGGCTTCAAGCCCGGCGACCTGCTCAACCCCTCCGATACCGACGGCAACTACGGTGGCGTGGGCGTGCCCGCGGAGTTGTATTGGGACTGCGCCGATCTCCGCGCAACTCGCCAGTGCATCCACGATGGGACCGACGACGAAGGCATGCTGGTCGGCAACGCGCCGGACAACCCGTCGCTGGACGATGCGCCGGGCTGGACGTGCGAGTACGGCGCCGAAGGGCGGACCTGTCGCTTCGAGGGCTTCGGGCTGGTGGCCCAGGACGGCGCGACGATCCAGGAGAGCGCCACGCTGAGCGTCGTCGATTCGCTCGAGGCCCGCGACGACCTCCTCGAGAGCGGCACCATCTCCCCGCTCCTCGTGGAGATCGAGCTCCGGGGAATCCCCCACCTCGGCGTCATCGGCGAGCACGGCGTCATCGGTGAGAACGGCATCGTCGGCGAGAACGGCGTTATCGGCGAGCACGGCGTCATCGGTGAGAACGGCATCGTCGGCGAGAACGGCGTCATCGGTGAGAACGGGTAGCCCTGGGTCCGGTTGCGTACCGCTCTGCCTTGCTACCCCCCAGCGCCTCGCGTAGGGCACCGGCCTGGTCGGTCCCGGGCGCCCCGAGGTGCGCACGGTTGCGCAGGGCCGCCTGCGGCTCCATGGGCTGGGTGTCCGCGTCCTTCGCACGTCGGTAGGCTTCGCGGAACGGGACGTCCTTGCGTACCTCGTCGTAGGCGCGGTCGGTCGCGTAGATGCCGTCCGACATCGCACCCAGACACCGCTCCGGATGGACCCCGAGCCGTTCCACGGCCAGCTGCACAATGGAGATGGCGGCGCGCGCCTCGGCCAAGCCGCGCAACAGCGGTCGCTTCGTCCTCTGCAGGTCCCGGTGGTAGCCCGCCGGCAACCCGTTCAGGGCGGCGATGACCTGGTCATTGCGCGAGCGGCCGGTGTGGATCTTCCTGCCAGCCTCCCCAACCGCGCCTGGGACCCGGAGTTCGTCGATGGCTACTGCAACGGTGCCCGCGAGCTGGGTGCGCTTGCACCCATGGGTGTCGCCCAGGCATTCGGCGAGGGAGGCAACTTCGTCGATCTGCGCTATGGGCCGCTGACGCAGGGTGCTTGGGACTACCACCTCGGCGCAGGCCTAGACGACCACGCGGGATGCCGTGAGGAGAGGCTCCTTCTCGTGCGGGCGCTCGTTCTCGTGCGCGTGCTCGTTCTCGTCTGCGTTCACGTGGCACGTGAGACGAGGACGTGGACGTTCACGAAAAACCCCTACGTGAACACGCTCGAGCACGAGAACGCCGACGCCAACGCCTACGAAGAGCCAGCCGCCAACCTAGTTCCTCACAACCTCGATCGCATACACCGGCTCCCCCTTCTCCCTGAACTTCCGCTGGTAGTTCGTCTCCACATCATCCGCCCACGGCGCCGGCCCGCTGATCACGTCCTCCGATCTCCCCGTCACCGCGAAGGGCAGGGGAGGCACCCGCTCTCCCTCCGTCCCCCTTCCCAACAGCGCCTCGATCCGATCCACATTCGGCAGGAAGTCGCTCTTCACCCTCAGCCATCCTCCCGGTCGCAACAGCCGCGCAACGTCCTCCAAGAACCACCGCGACACCAGCCGGTTCTTCTCGTGCCGCTCCTTCGGCCAGGGGTCCGGGTGGTTCAAGTACAGCCCAGAAAGCGCGCCGGGCTCGAACAGGTCGTCCAGGTAGGCAGCGTGGTACCGGACCACCCGGGCGTTGCTCACCCCGACTCCCAACAGCTTCCTGGCGCAGAGCACCGTCCGCTTGTACCGCAACTCGACCCCGATCCAGCTCCACTCCGAATGACGCCGCGCCATCTCGGCGAGGAAGAACCCCTTCCCGGGCCCGATCTCCACGTGCAGGGCGACATCGCGACCGAAATGCTCTCCCCACCGGCCACGCCAC
>JAFDJI010000392.1 GCA_019307545.1 Deltaproteobacteria bacterium
CACCACCGGGAAAGCGAGGCGGTCGAACCAATCGTCGTCCACATCCGCGAGGGTGGGGCTGGTGAGGGCGGTAAGGAGTTGGCTCGTCTCCTGCTTCATCACCGCGGACTTCACCGTCTCTGCGGCCCCGGAGGAGTTGAGCTCGATGTAGAAGGCGATCCCGTTGTCGAGCCCGATCTGCGCGCCCACCCCGTAGTTGAGCCCGATGCCGGCCATGGTGAACTTGACGGTGTCCTGGACGGCGCCGGGGCTCAGGTTGACGATGTCATAGCCGGCCACCGCGTCGGGATTGGCCAGCAAGTGGGTGGAGAGCACGTTCGCGTACTCCTCGTCGACGTCCATCTCCACCGAGAACCCGCCGCTGAAGTAGGAGGCGCCGAACCCGCCGTACAGGAAGCTGTACTTGCGCTTGATCGAGACCTTCACCCCGATGGTGAGGGGGATCTCGAACCAGGAGGCGTCATAGTTGCTGATCATGGTCCCGCCCGAGAAGTCGGCGGGATCGAAACCCTTGAGGCCAAGCAACCCGGCGAGGGAGGGGTTGGCCACGCTGACATCGCCCAGCGTCCGCTCCTGTTGGCCACCCGACATGCGCGTCATGTAGTGGAAGCCAGACTGGACGTACAGGGGGAAGTTGATCACGTCGTCCAACTCGTACCGGACCGTGCCCCCCACCTCGAGGCCGAGCATCGAGCCGCCCAGCGTGGGCTCCTCCCCGAGCATGCGGAAGGTCTCGTCGCCGTTGTCGGAGTTGTGCCAGATCGCGAGGTTGGAGCGGTCGCTCATCAAGGCCTTGTCGGTGCCATAGACCGCGTTGGCCAGGGTGGTGTCGGCGGTGTCGACCGTGCCGTCTTGGAGGATGGTGCTCCCCAAGCCGGCCATGTCCGCCCTGACGCCGACGTTCACGCTGATGGAGAAGCGCTTTAGGTCATCATCCGCCGCCTGGGCGAGGGGCGCAGCCAACAACGACGTCACAGCCAGGAGAATCGTGCGTTTCATGAGTTGTACCTCGAACCGCGTCGGAGGCCGGGTAGGTCTGGATGGCGAGGACAGGCTAGTAGAAATCCGGTCCGAGGCGGAACCGTCGGCCGGAACGCCCGGTACCCGCGCCGCAAGGCAACGACGAGGCCCCGGGACCGGTTGCGCGGTACCCGGGGCGAAGTCGTCAGTGCGGTGGTGGAGGATAGGGGATTCGAACCCCTGACCTCAGCAGTGCGAACGCTGCGCTCTCCCAACTGAGCTAATCCCCCGACGCCAGCCGCAATAACCGCGCAGGTGTCGCCCCGTCAACCCGGGCGCGGGTCAGTCGAGGCCGCGAGCCTCCAAGTCCTCTTCGTCCAACCCGAGGTAGTGACCCACCTCGTGGAACACGGTGACCCGCAGCTCGTGCAGCAGGTGCTCCCGGTCGTTCGCGATCCGCTGCAGGTTGCGCCGGAAGAGCACAATCGCAGACGGCAGATTGCTCCACGGGTTCTCCAGGGTCCGCTCTTGGAGCGAATAGCCGGAGAAGTACCCGAGGATTTCCCCGGGCGGAGCGGGCGGATCGAAGTCCAGGCACGTGTCTGTGTCCGGGACCTCGTCCAGGAGGATGGGCACCTGGGAGAGATACACGCGAATCGAGGGATGTAGCTCCCGAATCGCATCCTCCACCACCGCCTCCAGCATGGCGTCAGCGAGCTCCACCGGCATCGGGTACATCTCGGGGTCGAGGCGGTATGCACGGCGATAGTCGCGGTCTGACCCCCGGTAGTCACGCCGCCGCTCCCGGAGCATCGCACGCCAGTAGTAGGCTTCGGCACACGCCGGGTCGAGCCGGATCGCACGCAGCACACAGCTCCGCGCGGGCTCGAACTCCAGCAGGTCGAACAGCACCGTCCCCAACCCGCTCCACGACGGAGCGTGGTCCGGTGTGGTCTGGAGCACCCTACGGTATCGGGCCTCCGATTCCTCCAGGTCTCGAAGGTCCCGGTAGGCCTCGGCGGTGAGGAACATGGCTCCGGGGTGGTCGGGGACGTGTGCCAGCACCTGGTCGCATAGGGTGAGCGCCGCCCCGGGGTCTCCACGGTCGAGCGCGTCCTCGGCCAAGTCCAGGAACTCGTTGAGCTCCGGGTTGTCGTGGGGACCGGTCGTGATGCCGGTGCTCATGGAGTGGACTCCGCGACCTGATAATCGTAACGCACCGTGGCGTAGTCTCCATCCCGCAACGGACGGATCTTCACCGCAGCGGCCTGGCGCATGAGGCACTCTCGTACCTCCGGGGCCTTGGTGCCGCCACCCTCCATGTCCACGCCGATGGCCGACCCATCGGGGCCAATGTGGATGCGGACCTTTCCGGAGAGCATGCTCCCCGGGGCGGCGGCGAGGCGCACACAGTCATCCATGCCGCGGGTCCGCGGGGTCATGATGCGCTGCACCTCATCCTGGTCCACCTCGACCTGCACCATGTCCTCGGTCGGCCGGAAATCCAGAGCATGCTTCAGTTCCAGGGGGACATGCAGCGTCGTCCCCCAGACCCCGCGCATGTCCATCTCCTGGATGTGGGTCTCGAAGTTGGTGCAGAGGACCGTGAGGGTGACCAGACCCTCCGGCGCCTCGGGGATCACCACCAGAGACCCGGACCCCATGGAAACCCCGTCCACGAGGACGTCATCGGATGTGGGGTCCACATGGATGACCACGGTGCGATCCACCCCGGAGAACCACCCGAGTGAAGAGCCGGCGAGCCCGATCGCCCCGGCCACCGCAAGGATGCCCACCCCGAACAGCGCTGGCTTCCACAAGCGCTTCCTCACCTCGAACACGATGCTCGCGCGATCTCCGCGGTCGGTCTGCACGGTGACCACGCCCGTGGCCCTATTGCTGGGCACGTCCCGGGGGTTGATCCGAACCGTGATCACCTGCTCCTTCCGGCTCGGCTCCAGGCGGCTGGGATTCGCGATGAGCCACGGCTCGTCGGTGGAGACGCGGCCGGGCATCGGCTCGTTCGTGGTGTTCCGCACCCTGATCTCGGCGGACGCTTGTTGTCTGCCGAGCCGCAGCTGGCGTACGGGTGGCCCCAGGATCTCCAGTCGGGAAACCCGCCCCTCGGGCGAGAGACTGCCCGGTGAGGGTCGGGCCTCTGGAGGCATCGACGCCGGCTGGACGGCCCGGACCCCTGGGGGCGGTGTCGGCGGAGCAGACGACTCGCGCGTCCTGACGGGCGGCGCCGTGGGGACCGGGCGGACCGTCTCGAACAGGTCTTCGGCGTCCTCTCGGTCACGGGCCGGGGGACCGGTCCGCAGCAGGGACAGGTTGTAGGTTTCGCGCGAGTCCGGGTCACTCAGGACCTGCCAGGCCCGGTCCAACCGCTTGTAGAGCCGCTCGGCCTTCTCCCTGTCCGCGAGACTTCGAACAGCCCGGTACCGCGCGCGGTAGGCATCGTAGACCTCGTCACGGGTGGAGTTGGGCATCACCCCGAGGATCCCGTAGTGGTCGGTGAGCTCCGGGTCCCCCGCCTCCTCCTCTGCTTCGCCGCGCCCGCCGTCAGGCAGTGGGATCCCCGCCTGGGCAGCCAGCCGGGTGATGGTGTCCTCGAAGGTCTGCTCGGACAGGCCCAACTCCAGGGCGTTCCGCCGCAGGTAGTCCTCTTGCTCCTGGGTGAGCTGACCGCCCTTGAGGACGCCCCGGATGGTCATCTCCAGGATGGGAAGGTGGGCGGACTCCTGGCGGCGGCTGACCGCCCCCAGGTACTCGGTCGGGCTCTGCAACAGGGCGTCGAGGGCGGCGAAGTTCTTGATCAGGAACAGCGCCTCGTTCTTGTACTTGGGGTTGCTCTGCATCCCCTGCATGTACTTACGCCGCTTCTTGAGGCTCGTCCGCGCTTCGGCGCCCAACACCCCCGGCTCGAGGCCCAGGTACTCCACCAGGTGGGCCTGCCCGACCAGTTTGCAGAACTCATCGGCCAACTCGAGGTGCCGAGGATTCATCGCACTCCGACTCGATATGGGCCCGTCGCTAATAGCGTCTCTTGGTGGGGAAGGTCAACGCAACAGCCAGTGTAGCCGCTGACAGGGGGCCGGCGGGTGCCCCTGTCGTTGGGTTTGGTGTCGACCCGGCCCGACTCGCGCCTCATCAATCCACGGCCATCTGCCGGTTTCGCGACCGTGCATCGCGAACCTGGTCCGAGCTCATGCTGCCCTGGAGTCGAATGATTCCCTCCCGGGACTTTCCGGTCTCCACGTCGATGACCCGGATGGAGAGGATCTGATCCACGCCATAGGCATAGATCACCTCGATCGGGGTGCCGCGCGGCCGTGGGGGAAGACCGGTCAGCTCGACCTTGCCGATGACCGCGACCTCGTCCCGCTGGCCCCCCCCACCCTCTGTGACCTCGACACGCACCGCGGTCATGTTCTCGTAGGCGTAGGCAAAGCGACCCTTGTATTCATGGGGGAGGCGCGTCCCTTCCGGCACCAACTCGACCACCCGCTCCAGGCGCTTCTTGTCGAGGACGATGATGCCGAGCGGGTGGGTCGTGCAGTCCCGGATCTCGACCGGGGGCAGGTCCCACATCTTCCCATCGATGCGCCGGGGCTCACTGCTCCCTCGGAAGCTCCTGGCGCTTCGTCCCCCGCCCTCACGAATTCCCCGGAGTCCCAGGACTCCTTGCCAGCACGCTGCATCGCCTCCTGCGCGATGTGTCCGCCGTACGCGAGGCCAATCGCCGCGGCCCTTGGGCCCTCCTCGCGCGTGGAGGGCCGGTCTGTCGGGGAGGGGTCCGGATCGAGCGGGGACTCCTCCGTACCGGCCGCCATCGTCTTGTCG
>JAFDJI010000045.1 GCA_019307545.1 Deltaproteobacteria bacterium
CAGAGCTGTGTTCATCCTGGTCAGGTCGCTCGCGCCGGTGTGTTTCATTCCCGCGACCCCGACCACGTATGCGGACTGGTTGGGGAACGCTTCGTCGCCGGGAATGGTCACTGCCAACTCTTCCGTTGAGCCGTGAGTGAAGTCGTAGAACTCGCGGGCGGTCTCCGGCTCATTGGACCAGGTCACGTCGCCGCTCTCGGCCTCCAGCACCACCACCAGCAGGGAGTGGAAGTCCTGCCCGCTCACGTCCACCTCCAGGTCCGCACCAGCGGTGTGCTGGGTGGGCGGGGCGAAGCTCGCGGCAGCCGGGAGATGCAGGTTGGCCGTGGCGGCACCATCGCCAATCTCGATGCGCAACCTCCAGGTCGCCTCCTCCTGGTAGGACAGCCCATCGGTAGGAAGGATGGTGTACAGGCCCGTGCTGGTATCGAAGGCCGCGACCGACTGGATGCTCACCTCGGCGCCGGTCACCGGAGCTTGGTCGATCTGGTTCACGTTGCCAGCATCGGCGAGGAACACGGAGGCGAGGACACCCTCCTCGTAGTCCGTTCGAAGACATCCCTCACCTCCTCGAAGAAGTCGCAAGCGGAGAGGCCGAGGCACAGTCCAACGGCCAGAAATCGCATCATGGGCTCTCCTCCATCCGTACGCGGGTCGGGCGCATGCTTGACGTGTCCGTCTCCCGACACTAGGTTGCCGTGCTTTTCGCCCGGGCGTCCATGGTGCCCCCGAACGGAGACAAAAAAGATGTCCTCCAACAGCAAGCAGACCAAGTTCAGGCGCGCCATCCGCCACAAGAAAGCGGGCAAGGACCGCAAGCGCCTGGAGCGCACGAAGGGCACCACGCCGGAATTCCCCGTCCACACGGAAGAAGCCTGGAAGAACGCCCCCAAGGACCAGCTCCCGCCCGACAAGCGCGGAAGCTGACAGCGCCCGATCCGGGCCGAACGGACGACCCGCATGTCGGGTATGGCTGACATCCTCGGTCACCACGCCGCCACAACGCGGTTGTGGGAAGCCCTCGCGCGTGACGCGCTGCACCACGCCTACCTGTTCGAGGGGCCCGAAGGTGTCGGGAAGCACACCGTGGCGCTGCGCCTGGCGATGGCGGCGAACTGCACCGGAGAGGCGGACCCTCCGCCCTGCGGGACCTGCCCACCCTGCCAACAGATCCGTGCTGGCAACCACCCGGACATCCTGGTGTTGGAGCCGGCGGCCGATCGGGCCACGCCCATCATCTCGGTGGACCAGGTCCGCGAGGTGGTGCGCATCGCGGGGTACCACCGGTACGGTGCGCGGCGCCGCTTCATCCTGATCGACCCCGCGGAGGCAATGCTGGATGCCGCTGCCAACGCCCTCCTGAAGACCCTGGAGGAGCCCCTTGCTGGAACCGGCTTCATCCTGGTCGCCACCCACGCCAGCGCCCTGCTTCCAACCGTCCGGTCGCGTTGCCAGCGGATCCGGTTCAGCGCTGTGCCCGAGGAGGCCCTTCAGGCGTGGCTGGAGGACCGAGGCATACAAGAGGCCGGAATTGTCGCGCGCGCTTCCCTCGGATGCCCGGGACGCGCGCTGTCGCTCGCCGATGGGCAGCTCCAGGCGCGGCACCTCCTCCGAGACCGCCTCCTCGCCGTACTCGACGGCGACATCGGCGACATCTTCGCGTGGTCCGTGGAACTGTGTAGTGGCAAGCGCCAGCAGTGGCGCCCGAGGGTCGCCGAGGTGCTGGACATCATCGACGACCTGCTCCGGGACGCGGTGGTTTACGCTGGCGGAGGCAGCGCACCGCTCCTGAACGCCGACGCACCCGAGGTGGTGGCGATGTGGGCGCAGCTGTGGCCCGATGGGGTGACCCGCTGTGGAGAGGCCGTGGCGGAGGCCCGGGAACAGATCGAACGCAACGTGGCGGGCCGGACCCTGATGGACGCCCTGTTGTCTCGGGTGGCGAAGGAGCTTGGGACTACTCCGGAGGCTCGTCTTCGGAGACTGGGCCCTGACCGGGCGTAATCCCGCGCAACACCCCCGCGGAGACCAGGCTCTTCACCGCGCCGGCCAGGAACAGGCTGCCGATGACCAGGGTTTCGTGCGCCTCGCGGTAGACCTCCGGAAGCGCTTCCTCGATACGTCCTCCATCCGAGAGCACGGCGTCGACGTTCTCCAGCACCATCGCCAACTCCAGGGAATCCCGCGCCTTGGGGTGGGCACACCGGGTGGTCACCACCTCGTCCACGAACGGGAGGAGCGGGGTGACGGCGCGCACGGGATCGCGCCCCTGACCCATACCGAACAACAGTATGCGGCTCTCCGGGCGGGGACGGTTCCTCAACCAGGTGGCGACCGCACGGGTCCCGTCTTCGTTGTGGGCGCCGTCCACGATGAGCCCGGGCAGCACCTCCTCCAGGCGACCACTCAGCTGGACGTTGGCGAACCCGCGCATGATGGCCTCGTCGGGGATGTGGAAACCCTGATACCGAAGCTGGTGGAGGATCCCCAGCGCCACCAGGGCGTTGGCCCCCTGGTGGTCCCCATCGAGGCCGAGTTGCGCGTCGCGTAGCGATCCGGCTGGCGTCGTGAGATGCCACCCCGACTTCCGACGTTCCCGCAGCAACTCCTTCCCGGGTCGCCACGCGGTGGCGTTGAGCACCCGGGCGCGTCGCTCGATCACCTCCCGCGCCTCGGCGGGCATGGGTCCCAGCACCACGGGTACGCCAGGCTTCATGATTCCAGCCTTCTCTCCGGCAATTTTCGCAACTGAGCTGCCAAGCTCCGCCGAGTGGTCGATCCCGATGTGGGTGATCGCGGTCACCAGCGGTTGCACCACATTGGTGGCGTCCAACCGTCCCCCCATCCCCACCTCCATCACCGCCACGTCCACGCCGACCTGGGCGAAATGGGCGAACGCAACCGTGGTGATGAACTCGAAGTAGGTGAGCGGTACCTGCTTGAAGCCCACCGAGCGGGCCCAGTCCCAACGAATCCTGTCCAGCGCCTCGATCTGGTCGCCGAGGAACGCATCGTCGATGGGTTGGCCCTCGACCAGGATGCGCTCGTTGACCGCTTGCAGGTGGGGCGAGAGGTTGGTGCCCACCCGATACCCCGCCTCCTTCAGCACCCAGGTGACGAACGCACACACGCTGCCCTTGCCGTTGGTGCCTGCCACGTGGATCACCGGGTAGGCCCGGTGCGGTTCGCCCAGGAAGGTCAGGAAGGTACGGATGTTGTCGAACCCGAGGCGGACACCGACAGAGGCGAGCTGATCGAGGATCGGGTGACGGATCATGAGGCGCTCCCAGACTTCGCGGGCACGACCCGCGCCCCTTCCCAGTCGGGGCTGGGAACGGTGGCACCGTTGCGGACAGCGTCGCTCGCCTCGAGCCGCATCAGTTGCCGCAGTACCCGCACCAGCATCCTCCGCAGCTCCCGGCGAGGCACGATGCGGTCGATCATCCCGTGTTCCAGCAGGTACTCGGAGGTCTGGAACCCATCCGGCAGGTCCTCCCCGAGCGTCTGCCGGATCACCCGTGGACCCGCGAACCCGATGAGTGCTCCAGGCTCGGCCAGCACGAGGTCTCCGAGCATGGCGAAGGATGCGGCCACCCCCCCCGTGGTGGGGTGGGTGAGCACGGATAGGTAGGGCAGCCCCTCGTCCTTCAGGCGGGCCAGGGCGGCGCAACTCTTGGCCATCTGCATCAGGGAGAGCACCCCCTCCTGCATGCGGGCACCGCCCGAGGCAGAGACGATGATGGCGGGGTGCCGTCGCTCCGTCGCGCGTTCGAACAGGCGGGTGACCTGCTCCCCCACCACCGACCCCATGGAGCCGCCCAGAAACCGGAAGTCGAACACCCCCAACTCCACGGCGATGCCGTCGATGGTGGCGGAAAGGGAGACGAACGCCTCGTTGCGACCCGTCGCGGCGCCGCTCTCCGCGATCCGATCCGCGTAGGACTTGGAGTCCTCGAACCCGAGAGCGTCAACGGACTGAAGGTGGGTGTCATGGAGCGCCCACGAGCCCGGATCGCACAGGGCGTCGATGCGCTCCTGGACGTCGAGGCGGAAGTGGTGCCCACACAGGTGACACACCCTGGCGTTTTCGTCGAGGAGTTCGTTGTGCAGGGCCTCGTTGCAGGACGGGCACAGGGTCCACATGTCGGGACCGTCCGGGTCCGCGCCGTCACGCGTGCGCGCCTTGAAGTCCTTGCGCTGCTCGAACCAGCGCCGGCCGTTCTCCGACATCTTCACCTCGACCCTTCGCCATTATCGGATGTACCACTGCCGCGGTAGGCTGCGCCCGTGGAGGTTTGGCTCGGCGCTCGGGTGGGATAGGGTCCTGGAGTGATGCGAACCCTCACCTCCATCCCCGGCAACAGCCAACGCCTCGACGGCGGCGCGATGTTCGGAAATGCGCCCCGAGCCCTCTGGTCGCGGTGGATCGCCCCGGACGAAGCCAACCGCATTCCCCTCGCCTGTCGCTGCCTCCTGATCCGCGACCCCCACCAGACGGTGCTCCTGGAGGCGGGCATCGGCGTCTTCTTCGAGCCGAAGCTTCGCGATCGGTTCGGCGTGGTGGAAGAGGAGCACGTGCTGCTGCGGTCCCTCACCGAGGCTGGGGTGGACCCGGCGGAGGTGGATGTGGTGGTGCTCTCCCACCTCCACTTCGACCATGCCGGCGGACTGCTCTCGCCCTGGCGGGAGGACGGGCACTTCGAGCTCGTGTTCCCGCGCGCCCGATTCCTGGTGGGCCTGACGGCCTGGGAACGAGCTTGCAACCCACACTTCCGCGACCGCGCCTCCTTCGTTCCCATGCTGAACGATCGCCTCGTGGCGTCCGGTCGCCTGGAGGTCGTCGAAGGCAACACCTCGAAGACGTTGGGGAGCGGGTTCACGTTCCACAGAAGCGACGGACACACCCCGGGTCTGCTGATCACCGAGGTGGCCATGCCGGGCGGGCCGGTGGTCTTCGTCGCTGACCTGGCCCCTGGGTGCCCCTGGGTCCACCTCCCGATCACCATGGGGTACGACCGGTACCCCGAGCAGCTGATCGGCGAAAAGGAGGTGCTGTTCACAGACCTCGTCGCCCGTGGGGGACGACTGTTCTACACCCACGATCCGACGGTCGCCCTCTCCGGCATCGAACGGGACCAGCGCGGTCGGTTCCACCCCGTCGACCCGGTCTCCTCGCTGCGGGAGCTGGACCACTGATGGCGGGCCTCGTCCCCCCCGGCACCCCGATCGCGGTGGTAGCGCCATCGCATGCCTACGACCCGGACCGCTTCGAGGCGGGCCTCCACATCGCCCGCGCACGCGGGCACGACCTGCGGCCCCTCCCCGGCCTGCTGCAACCCCATCGTTACTTCTCCGCCCCGGCCCCCCACCGCCTGGCGCAGCTGGTGGAGGCGCTGTCCGACGACCAGTACGGTGCGGTGTGGATTGCGCGCGGGGGCTCGGGCCTCACCCAGCTGGTGGAGTGGCTCCCCTACGACCGCCTCCCCAGGCGTCCCATCATCGGGTTCTCCGACGTCGTGACGCTGTTGATGGCGCTGACCTCCCGGGTGGGAAGCCCGGGGATTCACGGCCCGGTCGTTCACTCCCTTCCGCTGACCGACGAGGCCTCCCTCGACCACCTGTTCGACCTCCTGGAGGGACGCCCGATGGCACCCCTGGAGGGCCACATGTGGGTCGATGGCGAAGCCTCCGGTCCGCTGGTCGGTGGCAACCTGTGCATGCTCGCGGCCACCGCCGGTACCCAATTCCAGCTCGACGCACGTGGCGCCATCCTGGTGCTCGAGGAGGTGGCAGAGGCCCCGTACCGCATCGAGCGCAGCCTGCAGCAGCTTCGTTCGGCCGGTATCCTGGACGAGGTCGCGGGTGTGGCCGTGGGGACCTTCCTGGACTGCGAGCCCCCGCCAGAGGCGACGTGGGACCTGCGTGAGGTACTGCTGGACTACCTCGGTCCCCTCGAGGTACCGGTGGTCGGAGCGCTTCCGATCGGCCATGGACCAGCGAACCGGGCATTCCCATGGGGGGTATCCGCCACGCTCGCCGGTGGTCGGTTGAGCTGGGGCGATCAGGGGAGGTTGGGCCCCGCCACCCCGTCCCGAGAGGTCTCATGACCCAGGTACCGCGGCGGCGTCCCTGGCAGCTCCGCGACAACGAGCTGACGGACGAGAAGGATTGGCTGCACAGGCGCCAGATCATCAGGGCTCTTGGGCTCGGTTCGATTGCAGCTGGCGTCGGAATCCTCCCAGGCTGTGGCGCCGACGCCACCGGGACCCAAAGTCCCCTTCAGGAGCGCTACGCGCACGAGGTCGGCCCGGCGCACCGCAACGCCGCCTACACCCTGGACCGGCCCCTTACCGAAGAGGTGGTGGCCGCTTCCTACAACAACTTCTACGAGTTCAGCACCGACAAGGCGGAGGTGTGGCGGATCGCGCACACGCTCGAGCCACGACCGTGGGCCGTCGAGGTGACGGGCGCCTGCCAACGGCCGGGGACCTTCGACATGGACGACCTGATCAGGACCATGCCGCTGGAGGAGCGTACCTACCGGTTTCGATGCGTCGAGGCCTGGTCGATGGCGGTCCCATGGATTGGTTTCCCGATCAAGGCGCTCCTGGACCGGGTCGAGCCCACCGGGTCGGCGAAGTACGTCCGCATGGTCACTCGGGACGCACCGCGCATGTTTCCCGGGGTGGTGCGCCAGAGTTGGTACCCGTGGCCCTACCACGAGGGACTGACCATGGCCGAGGCAATGAACGAGCTGGCCCTGTTCGCGGTGGGCATCTACGGACATGCGCTTCCGAACCAGCACGGCGCGCCCATCCGCCTCGTGGTGCCGTGGAAGTACGGCTACAAGAACATCAAGAGCATCGCGAAGATCGAGCTCGTCGAGGAGCGGCCGCCCACCTTCTGGAACGAAGAGGTGCCCGAGGAGTATGACTTCCTCGGAAACGTGCGCCCCGACATCCCCCACGCGCGGTGGTCCCAGGCCACCGAACGGGTGATTCCGAGCGGAGAGCGCATACCGACCTTGATGTACAACGGGTACGCAGACCAGGTCGCGGCGCTGTACGGGTAGTCGGCAGCGAGGGCCATCTTCCTCGAGCGTGGCGACCCGCCTATCCAGCCGCCTGCCGGCCGAGCTTGCGCAGCGCGATCGCGGCCTCTCTCTGCGCCCGCGGGTGCGGGTCGGCCAGGAGTGAGCGCAGCGCCTCCTCAGCGCCAGGCGGGGCCCAGGGACGGGCGAAGGGATCCGGGCGACGGACCCGCCCGATCTCGCCCAAGGCCCAGGCGGCCGCAGCGCGCACCCGAGGCTGATCGTCGGCGAGCATCCCCACCAGCTCGCTGGCTACCGGCCGAGCCACCTCGCGCCACGCCCCCAGCACCCGAACCGCGGCGCCCCGGATTCTCGGGTGGGGGTCGAAAAGCGCCCGGAGCGGGATCGCGAACAGTTCCTCTTGCGGAGCGTCCTCGAGCACATCCAGCACCGCCCGGCGCGTAGCGTATTGCCCGTGGTCCAGGAGCTCCACCAGCTCGGACAGCGCATCCGGACCGATGGCCACCAACGCGCGGATCGCATCGAGTCGCTCGGGGTGTGTGCTGGCCGCCAGGATGGCCAGATCGGGGACCAGGCTCGCCGCGGTCTGCCCCAGGGCGGGGATGGCGGCCGCCGCGGGACCACGGCCGACCGGATCCTCGAGGAGCCGCGCCAGCACCGGCAGCGCCGGGGGACCCAGTGCGGCGAGGGTGAGCGCCGCCTCCCGGGCCGCGGCTCCACCCTGGCGAACCATCAACGCGACCGGTTCCACCAGCGACATCGCTCGTGCGCCGAGGCGCCGTAGACCTGCCAGCGCCACCCGGTGGGCTCGCGGGTCCCGAAGCAGCTCCGCGAGCAGCGGGATCGCGGGGGGACCGAGTAGGGCGATGTGGGCAGCGAGGGGCTCCGGATCGGGGACGAGATCCACCTTGTCGAGCGCGGCGCGCACCCCGCGCTCGCCCTGGCCGAACAGCCCGAACACGACGGCGTCGCGGTCCTCCGGTCGCTCGAGCGCGGCGGCGAGCGCAGTGACCACTGCATCGGCCAGCAGCGGCGCAGCGGCCGGGGGACCGATGAGGCCCAGGGCTCGTGCGGCTGCGCCACGTACCTCGCCCTCCGGGTCCTCGAGCACGGCCTGCAGGGCCGAAACCGCCTCTTCCACCTCAGCCCCACCGTGCTCCCCCAGGAACGCGAACAGGATGCCGAGCGCCTCTGCGGCCGTTTCGCGGACCGCCGGCACCTCATCCCGCAGCAGCGCCGTCACTGCTGGAGCGAGGTCCTCCAGCATCCGGTCGCGGGCCGCCCGTATCGCCGCAACGCGCACCGTTTCGGAGTCATCGGCAAGCCGGTCGCGCACCAGGCGCACGGCTTTGGGGTCCGCAATCGCTCCCGAAGCGACGAGCCGCAGCACGTCCCCTCGAAGGGGCTCGGCTGGACCGGAAGCCAGGCCGAGCAAGACCTCCTCGGCCCTCACATTGAGTACGGGGTCCACCGTGAGCCGCAGCACGGAGGTCGCCACATGCAGCCGTACCTCACCCACCGGGTCATCCAGCGCGCCTGTCAGGAACGGCACCGCCCGGGCGGTATCCCAGTCAGCGAGCCCGGCGGCAGCCGTCCGCCGCTCCTCGGCATCGTCGGAGCGGAGCGCCATCAGCAGGGCCACCAGTGGCCGAAGCGGCCTGTGCAATCCCATGGACCCGCGCCTATGACGCGGAACGGGAGACAGCAAGGCTCACTCGCCGTACCATTGAGGCGGAGGGGCGGAGGATGAAACCAACGATTCATGGGACGCACTTCGGCACCATCGCCATCGAAGGCGAGACCTACCCCCACGACGTCGTCATCCGACTCGATGGCCGCATCGAGAAGCGCAAGAAGAAGCTTTCGAAGCGGGTCTACGGCACATCCCACCTGGTCTCCCTCGACGAGGCGCGCCACATGTGGGACGAGGGAGCCACCTTGCTGGTGGTGGGCTCTGGACAGTACGGAGCACTGGGTCTCTCCCCCGAAGCCAGCACGTTCTTCGAGCAGAGTGCCTGCCAGGTGGAGGTGGCCCATACCTCCGACGCCATCGAGGTCTTCAATGCTGCACCCGAGGGGGTGATAGGGCTGTTCCACGTGACGTGTTGATCGAACGCATGACCCGCCCCCACCGGATGGATGTCCCGCGGCGGACCAAGATCGTCGCGACCCTGGGGCCCGCCTCCTTCGACGAGCGCGTCCTCACCCAGATGATCGAGGCTGGGGTGGACGTTTGTCGCGTCAATTGCTCGCACAGCGACCACGATGCCATCCGCCGCCAGGTGGCCCTGGTACGGCGGGTGTCCCGAACGCTCGGCAAGCCGGTGGCGCTCCTGCTCGACCTGCAGGGTCCCAAAGTGCGGGTCGGCAGGTTGCGGGAGCCGCTGGACCTGGCGACCGGTGACCTCCTCACGGTGGTGATGTCGGGCGAGGAGGAACGCGCGGACGGGCGGGTGGGGACGACCTACCCCCAGATGGCCGACGATGTGGCGCCTGGCGACGAAGTGCTGTTCGACGACGGCGCGCTCGCCGGGGTCGTGGAGAGGGTGGACCGGGAGGTCACTCCGGCGGAGGTGCACGTCCGGATGACCGAGGGGGGGCTGTTGTGGTCCCACAAGGGCATGAACCTGCCCGGGGTGGAGATGTCGACCCCCTCCCTCACCGAAAAGGACGTCGCCGACCTGGCGGTGGGGCTGGACGCAGGGGTGGACTACGTGGCGCTGTCCTTCGTGCGACGGGCTCGGGACGTGGTCGCGCTGCGGCGACTGCTGGACGATGGCGGCAGGGACCTCCCCATCATCGCCAAGATCGAGAAGCCACAAGCGTTGGAGCATCTCGACGAGATCCTGCAGGTGGCCGAGGGGGTGATGGTCGCGCGGGGTGACCTCGGGGTGGAAGTCGCCCTGGAGAAGGTCCCCGTGTTCCAGAAGGAGATCATCGACAAGGCGTACTCCGCAGGCGCGATCATCATCACCGCCACCCAGATGCTGGACTCGATGATCCGCAACCTTCGCCCCACCCGAGCCGAGGTCACGGATGTGGCGAACGCCATTCTCGACGGCACGGACGCGGTAATGCTCTCCGGAGAGACCGCCACCGGCATCCATCCAGTGGCCGCGGTGGAGACCATGGACCGCATCGCCCGCGACGTGGAGCAGTCGCGGTTCGTCCGGGCTCCCGCCCTGGACGAGGTTCCCGTTCCCCCAGGCGCAGCGGGCACCCTCATCCGCTCCGCGATCTACGCCGCTACCAAGGAGCGTTGTCCTCTGGTGGTGTTCACCTGGTCCGGCGCTTCGGCGGCCACCGCCTCCAAGGGGCGCCCCCCCGGGCCACTGTTCGCACTGACGCCCGACCCGCTCGTGGTGGACCGGCTCGCGCTGGTGTGGGGGGTGACCCCGATGCGGATCCCGGTGGTGCAATCGGTCGACGACCTGATCGCGGCGGGCGAGGAGGCACTCCTGGCGAGCGGCGCCCTGCACGGGTGGGAGGTGGTGGTGATCCTGGCGGGACGTTCCCCCATGCGCCGCGCGACCTACCTGTTGAAGATCAGCGAAATCGGAGCGGACACGGGCGGCGATTGATGGCCGAGTCTCCCGTGAACCCCTTCGAGGCCCCGAGCCGGGAAGCGGCGGCACCAGCGGCCCGAGTCGGGCGGCCCGGGTGCCGGCAGTGGGCGATCCTCTTGCTTCAGCGGGCCCTGCTGCTGCTGGTGGTTCCCGTCATCGTCGGCGGGCTGGGTGTGTTGCTGCACCTCACCTCCTTCTGGATCGGGTGGGCGGCGAGCCTGGTGTTGTGGCTGCCCACCACCGTAGTCCTCTTCTGGGCCTGGCTGCCGGTGGGGGGGGCGGACCCCAATCCGGTGGTGCTCTCCAACGGCCTGGTCATGGAACGAAGCCGTTTCCAGGCCATGCTCCGGGCAAACGCGGTGGACCGGGTGGTCGTCGCCCTGCTGTTGGTGGCAGCGAGCGGGCTCTTCGTGGCGATCGGCGGTGGCCCAGCCGTGGTGGTGCCCCTGTTCCTGCTCCTGGCCTTCTGGTTCGTGTGGTTCGCCTGGAACTCGGTCCGGGTCGGCGACGCGGTGGTGGCCTACGTGACGGAGGACTTCCCACGGGTGGTGACGCTCCTCGAGCCGGTGGTGCGGCGGCCACGCCTGAACGCCCTGTTCGTGGATCAGTGCCGGCTCCAACTCGCCAATGCCCGCCTGCGGCTGGAGGATGTGGACGGTGCGCTCGCTGACCTCCGCCGCATCCGCTTCAACCGCCTCCGCCAGGCCAACCTGATCCGGGCGCAGGTCCTCGCGGGCCAGGGCCGGATCGAAGAAGCGCGGCGCGCGCTCGAGGGCCGGGGACCACGCAACCTCGGGGAGCAGCTCGCTTGGGAGATGGCGCAAGCGCTCCTCGCCATCGAGGAGGGTCGTGCGGCAGACGCCGTCTCACGGGCCCGGAGCTGGGACGGGCTGCGTGGGCAGACCCCGGATCGGGTGGTGGGGGCGCTCGACCTGCTCGAGGCGGCAGCCCTGGCGCTCGAAGGTCGCCTCGAGCAGGCACGTACCGTATTGGCCAGCAGCCCGGTCCAGCCCATGGAGCAACCTTGGATGGCGGCGGTGTGGCCGAAGTGGTGGAGCGCACTGGAGCAGATTGCCGTATCTGCGGTGAAGTAGGCGCGGGTTCGGTCACAAACCGTCCCGCGAAACTACCCCAACGGGAATCCCGGCTATGGTGTAATCATCGGTAATTCGACCCACGGGTCAGTTTGTGTGAACCTCAGGCGCCATGAAAAATCCCGACGATTCCCTCGACCGCTTCTCCGCCATCTCTCGCGTCGCCAGCGGACTGATCTCGGCCCGGCTCTTCACCCGGCATCCCTTGGTCCTGTTGCACGCCGTCACCGAGGCCTGCAACGCCCGGTGCCCCTACTGTGTGTTCCGCCACGGCAAGCAGTGCTCCGACGAGCTCTCCATGGAAGAGATCTCCGTGCTGTACCTCGAGGCCCGCATGCTCGGGGTGCAGTACGTGCACCTGTGGGGCGGGGAGCCCCTGGTCCACCCGCGCATCGCAGACATCGCGCGCGAGGCGAAGAAGAACCGTCTCATGGTGGGTCTGGTGACCAACGGCGCCCTCCTCGAGCGCAAGTGTGAGGAGGTCCTCCCCTGGGTGGACCGGGTCTACGTGTCGCTCGACCACCCCACCCCGAAACACGACGAGATGCGGGCGACCCCCGGCTTGTTCGAGGCCGCTCTGCGCGGCATCCGGAAGGTCCGTGCGCTCCGCCCCCGTCAGATCATCGTGGTCAGCTTCACCCTGTACCGCGAGAACGCCGATGCGGTGGAGGACATGGTGAAGCTCTGCCGAGAAATGGACCTCCGCGTGTACGTGAACCCCATGCGCGCCGCGGCGAACTCGGCTGGGGACGCGCCGGCCGCACACAACGAGCGGGTGTTCGAAGTGGACAACGCCGACCTGCTGATCCCGTGGGAGGAGCAACGCGAGGTGTGGAACAGGCTCATCGAGCTGAAGCGCGACCGCTACCCCATCCAGAACACCATCCCCTACATGCGGAAGATCGCCCGTACCGGGAAGAAACCCAGCTACCGGTGCCACTGGCCGAAGATCGCGGTGTCGGTGGACGCCAACGGGGACGTGGTCGACTGCCAGCGCTGGGACCAGCCCATCGCCAACCTGCGCACCACCTCCCTCGCCGAGGCGCTGTGCCTCCCCCGGTCCCGCGAGCTGTGCGGTGAGGTGGGGGAGTCCTGCAACGCCTGCGTCAGCCCGGCCCGGGTGGAGCCCTCCGGAATCTGGGGCCTGAAGCCGAACATGATCGCCCACTCCTTCCAGACCTTGGCCCTGCGCAGGCCGGGCCGCCCCAAGCGAAAGGGCGGCCGCAAACGCAAAGCCAAGCGAGAAGCCCGTCAGCGCAAGGCGTCCTAGAGCACCTCTACGAACGCCTCGCA
>JAFDJI010000393.1 GCA_019307545.1 Deltaproteobacteria bacterium
CTCTTCAGAAGTGTCGGACGCCCAACGACGTGCGGCGCGCACCTCAGGCGCGTAGCCGGAGCCTGGGGGTGCACGCGGCTCCAGCAGGCAGTCGCCGGGATTCGCAGTCGCCTCGAACGTGCGTGCTATCCTCCCGAATCGAGGAACGAGCCCTCCAGGAGTGAACGTCATGAGCCCTGCGCGAATCCACCTGTTCTGCGCCCTCGCCCTGCTCACGGGCTGCTGGGACGAGTTCGGCTGGTCCGACACCGACGAGGGGCCCGACCCCGACACCGACCAGCCCCTCGACGGCCTCACCTTCTCGCAGGTCGACCTCGCCTTCACCGGGGTCACCGAGGAGAACTCCGCCTGGGGACGCCTCGAGGTCCACCCCGCGACCCTGGCGGCGACGACACAACTGTCTGAAGGCTACCTCAACGCCACTTCGGCGCAGGGGTGGGTGGTGCGGAACGTCCCTGTCGACAGCCGCTCGGGCCCGTTCTCCACCTACTTCGATCTCCAAGCAGAGCACGGCCCCGACCTGGCCGAGATCGAGGTCCTCCTGGCGTATGAGGAGCAGCCCCGCCCCGATCTCGGAAACCTGACCGGCGACTTCTCCGCCTTTCCCCTCGAGACCTTCTCCTGGAACGCCGAGGGCGTGTCGCCGATCGCGGTGGTCGTCGTCGGCAAGATCGCCCCCGACGGCCCCGAGTTCCCCTCGTCGGTCCACACCTCACACACCCAACCGGTGACCAACCAGCAAGCGGCGGACATGCAGTGCGTCCCCATGTCGGTCGCCAACAGCCTGCAGTTCCTCGAGGACGAGGGCATGATCGAGGTTCCGAACGATCACGACGCGGGCAGCGACGGTGACCTGTCCCTGGTGGGGCAACTCGACGACACGATGGATCGCACCATGGGCTCGGGCGTCTGGTTCCAACCCATGCTGGACGGCAAGTTCCAGTACCTGGTCGACGCCGGCCTGGCGGGCAGCTTGAACCACCGCCATCAGGGGCGCGGCTGGGGAGTCGCAGCGGATGGAGAAGCCCTGCCCGACGGCGACTACTCGGCCAACGGCATCACCTCTACGGACGACGGGGACGTCGTCACGGGGGAGTGGATCTGCGATCGGATTGCCGAGGGCTGCGACGTCGAGATCCTCTTCAGCTACGACGACGGCTTTGGCGAGGCCACGGGCGGCCACGCGGTCCGGGTGTACGGGTGCGGAAAGATCGGCGACTCGTACTATTTCCGCTTCGCCCACGACGCCGACCAGGCGGACGACACGGCGGGCCTCGAGGAGGTCTTCGCGTGGCTGGTGGACGCCGACCGTGACGGCATGCTCAACTTCGCAAGCCGCTGGCAGGAGATCCGGTTCGCCTTCGCCGAGTGCCCGACGCAGTAGCCCCAAACCTACGATGGCGGGCGACCCGAAGTGGCGGGCCATGGTTCAGTCGGCTCTCGAGTCCCCGGACGCTTGGGGTTTTTCGCCACCGCGACCGAGGCTGCGCGGCACCTGGGCGCACTGCTTCACACGCTACGAGTAGGGTGCCGTCGGGGGAGGTCTCGGGTTCCATCGGATCTCCTATCTGCCCGAAGCGGACACCACCCGCACCGGCTACGGGTCCGAGTCGATGCCAGCGCTCAGCGTGCCGGGACCAGCCGAGCTGCGAGGCGGCGGCGGTCGCTTACGCGGAGGCGGCCAGCCCGACTATGTGTGCCGTGACCTCTTGGGAGGCTCCATGCGAATCCAGGCGCTCTTGGCGCTCATCGGCCTCTCGACCACGGCCTTGGCCCAGGACACCCCGCCCCCCGCGCCGGACGCGGTGGCGGTGACCGTGAGCGGCGGCGTCTCCCTCGGCCTGTACGAGGCGGGGTACCTCTACCTGGTCTCCGAGGCGTTGAAGCGCTCGGAACGCCACGTTGGGCTGGTGGTCGCCACCGGGGCCTCCGCGGGCAGCATCAACTCCTTCGCCGCCGCAATCGCCTCCTGCCAACCCCCCAACGACCTGCCCTCCGAGGACCTCGGCTATCAGCTCTGGATGGACATCGGGCTGGACCAGTTGCTCGACTTCGACAGGGCGACCTCGGTGAGCATGTTCCATCGGGACGTCATCCACGAGCGCTGGCAGACCGTGGTCGAGGAGATCTGGCGCGAGGGGCTCTCCTCGGACTGCGACGTCACCTTCGGCGCGCCGGTCACCCGGTTCCACCCAGCCGACCTGCCGGTGGGCTCGCGCCTGCACCTGTCCCGCCAGACGCTCTACTTCTCCTTCCGCATCCAGGGCCGAGGACCCGGGGTTCCGCCACGGCTCACGAACGTGGTCGACCCGGATGCCCTGGTGCCGCAAGTGCTCCTCCCCTTCGGGGAAGAGCCCGACACCGCGCTGGCCGACCTCACCCGGGTCCGCGACGTCCTGCTGGCCTCCGCCGCCTTCCCCCTGGCCTTCTCCCCCGTCTTTCTGCGGTACTGCGTGCTCAAGGCGGAGGAGATGACCGGGACCGACGCGGATCGGCGCTGTACGGAGCCCGAAGAGGGAGCGATCTTCATCGACGGCGGGGTGTTCGACAACCAGCCCCTCGGCCTCGCCACGCGACTGGCAAGGGACGAGCCCGGCACCAGGCACCTGTACGTCGACCCGTCGATCCGCGCCTGGCCCATCCCGCAGGATGAGGTGACGGAGGAGGCGCCGACGGACTTCACGGGCCTGCTCGGGGGGTTCGCCGGAGGGTTCATCACGTCGGCGCGCAACTCCAAGCTGTGCACCGTCGCCGAGGAGAACCCGGAGGTCTTCGACGATCTGCTCGTGGGCACGAACCGCTTCCCGCCGGCCTCCGGTCACCTGCAGGCCTTCATCGGCTTCTTCGACCGCGAGTTCCGCGCCTTCGACTTCGCGCTGGGTATGTACGACGCCTGGTCCGATCTCGCGGGGTGGGACCTGACGACGGCCGCCGATCGCGAGGCGCTGCTGGCGACTCTTGGAGAGACCGAGGCGTGGGCTCCCTTCGCCTGCCTGGTCAGCATCTATGACCGGGGCGAGACCTCACCAGCCTGCGAAGGGCCTGAGATGGAGGACTTCCGCATCCTGGCCCAGGCCTCCCTCGACCATGTCTACTCCGACTGCCGCTCCGCGCTCGAGCCCACCAGCCACCCGCACTGCGATGCGGCACGAGACGGCGCCCTGCCCCCGACCATCGTCCCGTCCCCCTATCCGGACCCGGCCGACGCCCTCCGCGGGGCGGACGAGTCGCGCATCGACCACCACCTCCGCCTGCTCGCCGACTACGGGTTCCACTACGAGGATCTCGGCCTGTCCCGCGGGCAGTCGCGAAAGGGCTCGCTCGCCGTCGCCCGGAAGCTCGAGGACATGATCACCGCGATGGGCAACCAGCAGAAGAGCCCCATCCAGCGCAGCCTGCTGCAGCTCGGCGGGCGCGTGTTCTCCGGCGAGATCGCCTACCAGGCACCGGCCCACTGGGGCTACGTGACCTCGGGGAGCCTCTTCGAGCTGGGTGCCAGCCTGCAGCCCACGCCGTGGATCCCGTGGCTGCGGGTGAACCTGGCCGCGCAGCTGGACGGCTTCTTGTCGCTCTTCTCTCGGGTGCGCAGCGACGTGGCCCTGCGAGGGGCGGTGGGGCCCGAGATCGAGCTGCAGCCGCTGAGCTCGTCCATCCTGGTGACGACGATCGCGTTGCGCGGCGGGTACCAGCTGGGCGGTGGCGACGACTTCCGGATCCAGCGCTGTACGGAGGAGCGCGCATCCTCCGACAGCCGGAACTGCTCCCAGACGCTCTTCGAGGTGATCGGCGCCGTCACCGTGGTCGAGCGCATCCGCCTGCAGGGCGAGGTCGCATGGTTCGCGGGGACGGTGCCCTTCGACGACCGCCACCTCGACATGGATCTCAGCTTGGGGTTCCAGTTCTAGCGGTTCGACCCGCCGCCCGTCCTCACAGGTATTCGACGACGTACCCCATCGCCCTGCTCATCCTCGGCGCGGGGAGTGGGGCCGCCGCGCTCGTTGTCATCCGCCCAGTTCCTCGTCCAACACCATGTCGGGCTCGATGCGCTCGAAGCGCCGCACCTCGCCGAGCCCCTTCAGCGCCGTGATCAGCTCCTCGGGGGGCTCCGAGTGGTCCACCATCCAGTGGGCGAAACCGCAGTCGCAGGCCTCCTCGCCGAGGGTGATGGTGTGGCCGGCGGGATGGCCCGTGGGGAAGCCTCGCCCTCGTTGATGGCGATGATGAGGTCCACTTCGGGGAGCGCGCAGGCCATCCCCTCGCTCCAAATCGCGGCCGTCAGCACCTCGACGGTGAACGGGCCCTCGCCCATACCCTCGACCTGCGGATCCTCGACCTCCAACCCGAACGCGTCGACGAAGGCTGCCACGTCCTCCACCGCCTCCAGGGCGAAGATGTCCGGGCGGAAGTAGTTGAGGTTGAGGGCCACTGGCACGCGCTCGCCGTCCTCCTCGGAGAAGTCGAAGGTCCAGTAGACGCCGCTGTCCGGGTTCTTGTAGAAGACCTGGTCGTTGGACATCTGGTAGTAGTCGCGTGCGCCGAACCAG
>JAFDJI010000046.1 GCA_019307545.1 Deltaproteobacteria bacterium
CGAGATGAACCCCTGCCGCCGAAGCTCGCCGCCCACCTTGGGGCCGACGGCGTCGATTTCGAGCACCTCGAAGGAGTGCTCGCCCATCACCTGCCGGATCTCCTCCTCGATCTGCTGCGCGAGCCCGGGCATGTTGACGATGATCTGGTTCTCGTCGCGGCCCTGCCGGACCACGATGCCCTCCATGTCCCCGAGCACCTCACCCACCTCTTGGGGCGCCACCGCGTCGCCCTTGTAGTAGATGCTCATCCGAGCCCCCACCTCGGCGTCGAACAGGGTGCTCTCGATCCAGTCCTCGCCGAAGGCGGTGTGCAGCCGTGTCTCCACTTCCGCCCGCATCTCTCCGGAGCCGAAGGTGGTGTCCTGGATGCGGATGGTGAACTCGTGGTCGTCCGGGTGGTTCACCTGCTGCACCGTGTCGTCGCTCAGCCCGAGCTGGACGAGCGCTGCGCGGACATCCGCGATCCCGGTGTCGTCGTGGAACCGGATGTGGATCTCGGTGCCACCGGTGAAGTCGATGCCCCAGTTGGGACCCACCACGATGAACCCGATCCAAGAGGCCAGGACCAGGATCGCGGAGACCGCTCCGACGTACCGGAACGGCCGCATGAAGTCGATGTTCAGCTCGGTGAGGCGATTCTTGATGAACTCGAACATGCCGACCCCCTAGATCCGCAGTCGAGCTGTGGAGCTGCGGGTGATCAGCTCCATGAAGGTGCGGTTCACGAACAGCGCTGTGGTGAGCGTGGTCGCGATGCCGATGAGCAGGGTGACCGCGAACCCCTTGATGGGGCCGGTGCCGTAGGAGAACAGCACCACGCCAGCGATGGCGGTGGTGACGTTGGCGTCCAGCACCGCCACCACGCCCTTCTCGAAGCCGGTCTCGACGGCCTTTCGGGCGTGTTGGCCCAGCTTCAGCTCCTCGCGTATTCGCTCGTAGATGATGATGTTGGCATCCACCGCCATCCCGATGGTCAGCGCGACGCCGGCGATGCCGGGCAGGGTGAGGGTGGCGCCGAACAGGGACAGGATGGCGAACACCAGGAGCACGTTCAGCCCAAGCGCCATGTTCGCCAGGAGCCCAGCGGTCCTGTACCAGAGGGTCATGAACACCAGCACCAGCATGGAGCCGATCAGGGTCGCGTACGCACCGGCGTTGATGGCGTCCTGGCCCAGGGTCGAGCCGACCTGCCGCACCTCGCCGATGCTCACCGGGGCGTTGAGGGAGCCGGTACGTAGCACCAGCGCCAGGGTCTCCGCCTCCTGGAGCGCGTCCAGGGAGCTGCCCAACTCGATGCTGGCGCGGCCGCCACAGATCCGCTCCCGGATCTGGGGCGCGGACTTGACCTCTCCATCCAGGATGATGGCGAATCGGTCCTTTACGTGCTCGCCGGTGACGGTGCAGAACACCCGCGCGCCCTTGGGCTTGAACTCCAGCGAGACGTACGGGAGGTTGTTGCGGTCGAAGGCCACACCGGCGTTGTTCACGTCGTTGCCGGTGAGGATTATCCTGTCAAGGGGGTAGGCGTACACCCGCTGGTGTCCCTCCGGGGTGTCCTCGTACTCCCACATCACCAGCCGATCCTCGGCGAGCCGCTTCGTGGCCCAGAGCCACTCGTTGACCGTGGGGTCGTGGGCGTACTGCTCCGGCGGGAGGGCGTCCTCGGCGGCAGCGACCATCCGCTGCAGCTCCGCCTCGTCGAACTCCTCGTCGACGAGCCGGAACGCCAGGACTGCCGTGGTGCCGATGGCGTCGACGGCCTGTTGCAGGTCGACAATGCCGGGAAGCTGCACGTTGATCCGTCCGCCCCCCTTCTTCACGATGGAGGGCTCCTTCACCCCGGTGGCGTCGATGCGCTTGCGCAGGGTCTCCAGGACCTGCTCCACCGCCGATTCCATCACGTGTTGCTGGCGCTCCTCGCGCATGCCGAAGACGTGGACGTTGGACTGGGGGCTCTCGAGGTACTTGTAGTCGGGCATCGCACGCGCGAACCACTTCTCCAGGTCGGACAGCGAATCCGGGCTCTCGACCCGCATGATCGGGTCGGCCTTGTCGTCGCGGGCAGAGGTGATGGTGATGCCCTCGCGGGCCGCCTGCTCCTTGAGGTAGGTCAGGTCGCGGCTGACCTGGGAGAGCACGGCCTCGTCCAACTCCACCTGCAGGGTGAGGTCGATGCCCCCCTGCAGGTCGAGACCGAGGTTCATGCGGGTGTCGGGCAGCAAACCGACCAGCCAGGGAGGAACGCGGGATTCGGCCTCGGCCCCCTCACCGCTCCGGTCTTCGACCTGTTGTTGGTCGGAGGCCTGTTCCCTCTCGACCACCGCGATCCCACCAGGCACCCACACCGCCTTCACCGCAGTCCGGGAGGCCGCGTCGTCGAACACCCGCATGGCGAGGGAGTCTGCTTCGGGCGCCCAGGCGACGCCGCGGAGCACTTCGTCCACCGCCACCACCAAGAGCCCCGTGCCGGCCTCCATCCCCCGGGTGGCGAGCGAGACCGCATTGGGGTCGGCGGCGTCCATCCGCCTCACCTCCCCCTGAAGGGCGGCGAGGTCCAGGGGGGTAGGTCGACCGGCGAGGCTCTGGAGTTGGGCCCAGGTGACGCCCTGGTCGTCGAGGGCGGTGGCGATGGGAACGGGCAGGTCCGTCGGGACGGATGCCCCCCCGGAAGGCGGAGCGCCTCCCTCTTCCGCAATGCCGGTCGCGGCTACGACATCGGCGAAGGCGTACAAGGACAGCACTCCGTTTGGGGCGAGGGCCTCGGTGAGGTCCTGGCGGCTGCTGCCGACTGCGAGCACCACCCGGAGGTGTTCCTCCCCCTCGGTGACCCGGGAGTAGTGGAGTCCGATCGCGTCGAGCCGTGTCCGCAGGGTAGCGAGGGCGTGCTCAGCATCGCCGTCGAACGCGACGTTCACCTCGAAATCGGGGGCGTCGGTGGCGGTGGGGGCGTCCACCGCGGCCGCGCTGTCCGCGAATCGGGACTGCGGGTCTTCCTGGAGGATGGTCGGCAGGAGGATGTAGATCGACCCGAAGAACATCACCGCGATCACTGCGAGGCGGAACCAGTAGGCCTTCTCCAAAGAAACCCCCTACTTGCTTGCCTTGTCGGCGCTGCTCTCATCCTGCTTGCGGGCGACCGAGGCCTTCTCGTAGGTCAACCGGACCTTGCCGCTTGCCTCCACGACGACGGTGTTGGTTCCCACCTCCACGATGCGGCCGTACAGGCCGCTGGACAACACCACCCGGTCGTCCTTCTTCAATGCCTGCACCAGGGCCTCGTGGGCCTTCTGCTTCTGGGCCTGGGGCCGGTAGATGAGGAAATAGAAGATCGCAGCCAGAACCGCGAATGGGAGCAGACCCTCGATGAACGAGGGTCCAGATGGCATGCCTTGGGCCAACACCAGGGCCAGCGCTGGTTCGACCATGCACCCTCCCGATGGGATTCCGCTGAAGGGAAACACGGTCCGGGTCGGGTCAAGGGCAACCCGGGCCGCACGACCACCGGGGTTTATACGTCCGCAGGCGCGGGCGCCACTTCAGGCCGGTTTTGAAGCCCGTGTGGATTCCTCGCGCAGCCCCCGAAGACAGGTCGCGTCCCCGTCGGCGATTGCCGCCCGCAGCCGCGTGGTGAGGTGCTGGTAGTAGGACAGGTTGTGCAGGGTGAGCAGACGGCGCCCCAGCAGCTCTTCGCTCATCACCAGGTGGCGGAGGTAGGCGCGCGAGAAACCGGTGCACGCCTCACAGGCGCAGGTGGGATCCAGCGGGTCGGGGTCCCGGGCGTGGCACGCGTTGCGCAGGTTGAGCCGCCCGACGGAGGTGAAGGCCTGTCCGTGGCGCCCGGAACGGGTGGGCAGTACGCAATCGAAGAGGTCCAGACCCCCAAGCACCGCCTCCACGATGTCGCGGGGGGTCCCGACCCCCATCAGGTAGCGAACCCGGTCGGGCGGGAGGTGGGTTGCGGTGAGGCAGGCCAACTCCAGCATGGTCTCCCGCTCCTCCCCTACCGAGAGCCCGCCGACGGCGTAGCCGTCGAGCGCCATCCCAGAGAGCTCCTGGGCGTGGGCGACACGAAGGTCCGGGTACATGCTGCCCTGGACGATGCCGAACAGGGCGGTGCGCTCGGGTGCGTTGCGGGCTTTCTGGGCGCGCTCCAACCAACGGGTGGTGCGTGCGGCCGACTCCGCGGCGCGGGCTCTTGGGGCGGGCCACTCCAGGCACTCGTCGAAGGCCATGGCCACGTCCACTCCGAGCGCTTCCTGCACCTCGACGGCCACCTCCGGAGTCAGGGTGCGGTATGCACCGTCCAAGGGGGCACGGAAGCGCACCCCATCCTCGGTCACCGTGGTGTGCTCGCGGAGGGAGAACACCTGGTATCCGCCGGAGTCGGTGAGCAGGGGTCCCTCCCACCCCATGAAGGAATGCAGACCTCCCAGGGCCCGGATGACCTCGTGCCCCGGTCGGATCCACAGGTGGTAGGTGTTGGCCAGCACCATCGAGGCGCCCAGAGCGTGCAGTTCGGTCGGGGTGACGCCGCGGACGGTGGCGCGCGTCCCCACGGGCATGAAGCACGGGGTGGGGACGTCGCCGTGGGGCAGGTGCAGGATCCCGGTGCGGGCTTCGCCGGCCGAGGCGAGAAGGGTGAAGCTGGCGGGACGTCTGGTCATGACAGGAGCATCGCATCCCCGTACGAGTAGAAGCGATACCCCCGCTCCAGCGCCTCCCTGTACGCTTCCAGAAGCCGGGTGCGCCCGACCAGAGCGGCGACGAGCATCAGCAGGCTGCTGCGCGGGAGGTGAAAGTTGGTGAGCAGCCCGTCGAGGGCGCGAAAAGTGTAGGGGGGGTGGATGAAGAGGTCGGTCATGCGGGCCTCGGCCTCCGGGACCCGCTCCCCCACCGGGGTGGCTGCTTCCAGGGCGCGGGCGCTGGTGGTTCCCACCGCGAGCACCCGGCCACCCTCGGCACGCGTCCGGCGGATGGCCTCCACGGTTTCGGGGGGGATGGAGAACGGCTCGTGGTGCAGTCGGCGCCGCTCGAGATCCTCCGTGCGCAGGGGTCGGAAGGTCCCGATGCCCACGTGCAGGGTGAGGGTCGCGAAACCCACGCCGCCCTCGGAAAGTCGCTCCAGCACCGCTGGCGTGAAGTGGAGCCCCGCGGTGGGGGCTGCGGCGGCACCCAGCGGGCCGGCATAGACGGTCTGGTAGCGGGTGGCATCCTCGGCGTCGGCTGGTCTGCGGATGTAGGGCGGGAGCGGCATGGCACCCTGGGCCGCCATGACCTCCTCTGGGGGACGATCCAGGGTCACCACCACCTCGGCGGCGCCCTTGTGGGTCACCTGCACCGTCCCGCCCCCGTCTAGCGCGAGCACTTCCCCCTCTCGGAGCTTCCTCGCAGGGCGTGCCAGGGCGCGGATCGGGCCGGGTCCGGGCTCCAAGAGCAGGATCTCGACCTTGCCGCCGGTCTCGCGGTGGGCGTGCAGTCGGGCCGCCATCACCCGGGTGTCATTGGCCACGAGCAGATCACCGGGACGCAGCAAGTCGACAAGGTCCGAGAACACCCGGTGCCGGAAGGGTCCGCCGTCTCGGGGCACCACCAGCAGCCGCGCGTCGTCCCGCCGGGGCGCGGGTCGGGAGGCGATGCGGTCCTGAGGAAGGAAGTAGTCCCAGTCGTCGAGGTCGATCACCCGCCCCAGGTATCGCGATGCGTCATGGACCGGGATACCGGGGGGCCTTCGGAGGATGCATGGCCACAGACCGCAAGACCCTGCGCAAGAGCGGCAGTGGGCCCGACAAGAAGCACGTTGCCCACGCCGAGCCGGGGGACGACCGTGCCCACGACGTAGCGCTCGGACCCCGGGCGCGATCCTTGGATGCACCCGAGCCCGTCGGGGAGCGACACGGGCCTCGGGTGGACACCACGGACCTGATGGCGCTGGCAGAGATGGACCCCTCCGAGGTCGCCGCCGCCATGGGGGAGCGGATCGTCCAGCGCCGGTACCGTGCGGGAGAGGAGGTCACGGGCCGGATCACCAGCATCAGTCGGGGCCATGCCCTGGTGGACCTCGGTGGGAAGTCGGAGGGCATCCTGGCGCTGGCGGAGCTGGATGGCGAGGGCGTCGGCGATCCCGTGACCGCGTGGGTCCTGGCGGCCGGAGAGGCCGGTGTGCAGCTGTCCCGTCGCCTGTCGGGACGGGCCGCCGAACAGTTCCTCACCGAAGCGGCGGAGACCGGCGTCCCGGTCGAGGGCCGGGTGCAGGGCCGCAACCCTGGCGGCTTCGATATCCAGATTGGCACCGTGCGGGCCTTCTGCCCGGTGTCGCAGATCGACCGCACGCCCGGTGCTGACCTGGACAGCTACCTGGGACAGACCCTCACCTTCCAGGTGATGGAGGCCGGGGATGACGTGGTGGTGTCACGGCGCATCCTGCAGGACTCGGTCCTGGAGGAGACCCGCGAAGCGTTCTGGGCCACGGCAAAGGACGGGGATGCGCACGTAGGCGTGGTGACCTCGGTGAAGCCCTGGGGAGCTTTCGTGGACATCGACGGCGTGGAGGGGCTGGTTCATCGCTCCGAGTTGGACTGGGACGACGTCGAAGACGCCACGACCCGCGTGCACCGCGGCCAGACTCTCGAGGTGCACATCCTCGAGATGGACCGGGTGTCAAGGAAGCTGTCGCTGTCCGCCAAGGACCCGGATGCGACCCCGTGGGATCGCATCGGGCAAGACTTCGTGGTGGGCGGCATCTACTCGGGCACCGTGAAGGGCGTGGAGCGCTACGGGGTCTTCGTGCAGATCGCCCCGGGTCTGCAGGGCCTGTTGCACGTGTCTCGGCGCGAGGCCGGCGAAGTGGGCCTGCCCAAGCCCGGGGAGTCGATCGAGGTGAAGCTCGTGGGCGTGGACCGGGACCGCCGCCGCCTGGAGCTTGCGGAGCCCGGGTGGGAGGGGGGTGAAGCGTTTCAGCTGCGCGAGGGAAAAGAGGAGAGCGCTGGCAACGCGTCCCTGGGAACGCTCGCGGACCTGCTGAAGGGGTTCAAACTGGACTAGGGGGGCGCGGAGCGCACGCTCGATGTCCGTGTCCACGGCAGTGGTGCCAATTTGCTTCGGAGTGCAGGTCCAAGTTCAGGTTTGGGTCCAGGTCCAAGTTTGGGCTTGGGTCCAAACCTGGACGTGGACCTGAACCGTCTTCTGCTGTGGTCCTCTACGAGGATCGCCTTCCGCCCAACTCGTCGTACCGCGCGCGCACCGCTTGTAGGTCCTCGAAGGCCTTTCGCTTGTCCTGCGGCTGGCGAAGCAGGTAGGCCGGGTGCAGGGTGGGCATGGCAGGGATCCCGCTGTACTCGCGCCAGATCCCCCGGCTGCGCATGATCCCCTGCGAGGTCGCGAACAGGGTCTTGAAGGCCACGGTGCCCAACACCAGCAGTACCTTGGGCTCGAGCGCTGCTATCTGCCGCTGCAGGAAGGGAAGACAGGCGTCCACCTCGTCCGGGAGCGGGTTGCGGTTCTGCGGCGGGCGGCACTTGACGATGTTGCAGATGTAGACCTCGGCCCGGGGCAGGCCCAGCACGTTCTCCAGCATCTTGTCGAGCATCTGGCCGGCCTGTCCCACGAAAGGCTCGCCCTGCCGGTCCTCGTGGTACCCGGGCGCCTCCCCCACCACCACGAGGTCGGCCTCGGGGCTCCCCGCCCCGAAGACGACATGGGAGCGGCCGGTGCACAGGTTGCAGCGCCGGCACTCGCCCAGGTCCTCGCGGATCAGGCGAAGCGCCTGGGACCCCACCTCCATCCGCTCCTCGGCCTCGCGCCGCGCGGTCGCCGCCAACGCCGTCCACTGCCCCGCGGCAACCGGCACGACGGGGGCGGATGGAGGCTCCGGGGGGGCTGGGAGCGGCGTGTCGGCAGGCTCCGGCTCGGGGAGTACGACGGAGACGGGATCCTCCGCCCACACCCCTCGAAGCTTCGCGTGCTCCAGCGCGGCGCGCAGGTCGGCGACCAGAGCCGCCAACCCGTCGGCCACCGTCCCATTCTCCGGACTGCTCGGGTCGACAGGACTCATCGGTCCTCCCCGAACCGCCACCCCTGTTCTCGCAGGAGGTCCATCACCCGGAGCAGGGGTAAGCCGAGGATGTTGAACCAGTCACCATCGATACGGGAGAACAGAAACGCCGCGCGCCCTTCGATGGCGTAGCCCCCCGCGCAGTCGCGCCCCTCTCCCGAGTCCACGTACGCCTGAAGCTCTTCGTCGTCGAGGTCGGCCCGGACCCACAATCGGGTCTGCTCCACGCCGCATCGACGTACCTCGGGGCCGAGTAGCGCGAAGCCCGTGACGAGGTCGTGCCACTTTCCTCGCATGGACCGTAGCCGGGCCAGATGCTCCGCCGGATCGGAGGGTTTGCCCCAAACTTCACTGCCATCGGTCACCACTTGATCAGCAGCCAGGACCCAGGCGTCGGGGCGCCGCGCCCGAACCGCTTCCGCCTTGCGCTCGGCGAGGGCCACCGCGCGTCTGGCCGGATCGGGCTCCTCGATCGCCTCATCAACACCCGGCGCCTCGAACTCGATGGCCAACCCCGCGTTCTGCAGCATCTGGCGCCGTGAGGGGCTGGTGGAGGCGAGGATGAGGCGCATTGGCGGGCCGGGTTGGACGGGATGGGAGCCTCCGATATACTCCGGGCGGCGCGCGGGAGCCGCGTTCTGCGACCCACCCGGGTTGAAGGAGGGCGCCACCAAATGACGACCACTGCGGTCGGTATCGACCTCGGGACCACGTTCTCCGCGATCGCGTATGTCAACAGGCACGGTGTGCCAGAGATCCTCCCCAACGCCGAGGGCGATCGGATCACGCCCTCGGTCGTGCTCTTCGAGGACGAAGACGTCATCGTCGGCAACTACGCCAAGCAGGCTGCGGTGGTGTATCCGGAGCAGGTAGTCCAGTTCATCAAGCGCAGAATGGGCGAGAGTGACTACAACTTCGTCTACCGCGGGCAGAGCTATGGCCCCGAGGAGCTTTCGAGCTTCATCCTCGCCAAGCTGAAACACGACGCGGAGTTGCGACTGGGGCACCGCGTCGACCAGGCGGTCATCACCGTTCCCGCCTATTTCACCGACATACAACGGCGTGCGACCCTGAAGGCCGGAGAGTTGGCGGGGCTGCGGGTGCTGAAGCTCATCAACGAGCCCACGGCTGCGGCATTCGCCTATGGCTTGAACAACCTGGGCCAGGACGCTCGGCTGCTGGTCTTTGACCTCGGTGGCGGTACCTTCGACGTCACCATCGTCGACCTGATCGGCAACCAGATCAACGTGATCGCCACCAGCGGCGACCACCACCTGGGCGGCAAGGACTGGGACGACCGCGTCATCCAGTTCGCCGCCGATGCCTTCATCGAGAAGCACGGGCTGGATCCGCTGGAGGACCTGGCTTCGGCCCACGACCTTCGTCAGAAGGCCGTCTCCGCCAAGATCAGCCTCACCCGCCGCCCAAAGGTCAACATCTTCCACGACTACCAGAGCAAGGTGCTCAGGTTGGCAGTCACCCGGGAGCAGTTCGAAACACTCACCGCCGACCTGCTCGATCGGTGCCGCCGGCTCACTGAGGATGTCCTACAGGAGTCGAAGGGGACCCGGGACGACATCGACATCGTGCTCTTGGCCGGCGGCTCCACCCGGATGCCCATGACGCGGGCGATGCTCGTCGACATGTTCGGCCAGAAGCCGGCGACGGACATCAACCCGGACGAGGCCGTGGCGCTCGGGGCAGCACTCACCGCCGCCATCGAGGCGGCCGATCTCGCCGGCGAGGTCTCCCCGGTCGACATCCACACCCACGACGTCACCTCGCACTCGCTGGGCATGGTGGTCTACCGCGACGAGCGGCTCCACAACTCGAAGATCATCTCTCGGAACACGCGCATTCCCGCCGAGCGAACCCGGGACGACTACGCGACCACCCACGATGGGCAGACCACGGTCGACCTGTGGCTGGTCCAGGGTGAGAGCGAGGACCCACTCCAAAGCACGGTCCTCGGTCATTTCGAGTTCTACGGCATCCCACCCCGGTCCGCGGGTGAGAGCCGCCTCTCCATCACCTACCGTTACAACAGCAACGGCATCGTGGAGGTGGAGGCGATGGACCTGGCCACGGGGCAGATCCTCCCGCACCGGCTCGCCGGGGGGAACGTGACCCTCGAGGACCTCGCCTACAACCGGGCCCCCATGCTGGTCGCGCTGGTGATGGACTGCTCGGGCTCGATGTACGGCGACAACATCGAGGGTGCGAAGGTCGCGGCCAAGAGCTTCGTAGAGCACACGCTCGCTCTGCCCAATCGACAGGTGGCAGTTGTGGCGTTCCCCGGGGGGGTGAAGAGCACCCCGACGTCGGACAAGCTCCGGCTCCACCGGGCCATCGACGAGCTGACTCCCATCGGGTCGACCCCCATGAGCGAAGGCTTGAAGCACGGGCGCGACCTGCTCCGCCCGCGCGCTGGCGTCCAACGCGTGTTCGTGGTCATGACCGATGGCCATCCCGACGATCCCGATGCTACCTTGGCCGAGATCCACAGGCTCAGAACGTCCGGTGCGCGTGTCATCACCATCGGAGTCGGCGACCAGGTCCACCAGGATTTCCTGGAGGGGATGGCCTCCCGTTCCGAGGATTACCACTTCTGCAGTGAGTCCCTCGAGCTAGAGGGCACCTTCATCAACCTCGCCACCGAGCTAGCCGGCGAATAGGAGCGGTCGTGGCCGATGTCGATATGCAGCGCCTCGCCGATGAACTCGCCGAGATCCGCAAGACCGTCACGGACACCATCACCAACGACAAGGTCAAGGAACGCGCCTTCGATCAGTTGTATGCCGAGCTGAAGCAGTACAAGGACGACTTCCTGTTCAAGGCCGAGAAGCCGCTCCTCTTGGACCTGCTGCTGTTCTACGACAGCCTCAATTGGTTCCAGGAAAGCCTGGTGAAGCAGGAGATGTCCCCTGACGTGATCGCCGATTTCTTCCAGTACCTGATCGACGAGTTCCTGGAGGTGTTGTACCGGCGCGACGTGATGCCGATCGAGGAGAGCGATACCTTCGACCGGAAGGTCCACAAGGCGGTGAAGGTCACCAAGACCGATGACGAGGGGCGAGACTACAAGATCGCCCAGGTCCTCAAGCGCGGCTTCCACCGTGCCGAGAAACTGCTCAGGCCGGAAGAGGTGGTCATCCATCGCCTGGCCGAAAGCAACGACGAAACTTGATGGGCACGAGACCACATGGCTGCTGAAGACGAAATTGTCCTGGGCATAGACCTCGGCACCACGTTCTCGGCGATGGCCCACGTCAATCGCTGGGGTAAGCCGGAGATCATCACCAACGCGGAGGGGTTTGCGACCACGCCCTCCGTGATCCACTTCTATGATCGCGATGCCTGCGTGGTGGGCGACGAAGCGGTGAAGATGGTGGTCATCGACCCGGACAACGTGGTGCGCTTCATCAAGCGCAACATGGGCGAGGAGAACTTCTCCCTCGAGTTCTACGGCAAGATCTACACCCCGCAGGAGATCTCGGCGCTCATCCTCCGCAAGATGCGAGACGACGCCGCGGAGCTCACCGGCGAGGACATTCGGGACGCGGTTGTCACGGTCCCTGCCTACTTCAACAGCGCGCAACGCGGGGCAACCGCCGAAGCGGGCCAGATCGCCGGGCTGAACGTCCTGTCCATCATCAACGAGCCCACCGCCGCCGCCATCGCCTATGGCCTGGACCGGATCGGCGGCCGGCGCAAGCTGTTGGTCTTCGACCTCGGCGGCGGGACCTTCGACGTCACGGTCATGGAGATCCGGGGCACCAAGCTCACCACCATCTCCTCGGACGGGAACGCGGAGCTGGGCGGCAAGGACTGGGACGACCGACTGCTCAACCACGTCGCGGAGAAGTTCTACGAGAAGTACCAGCTGGACCCGCGCGACGACCCCGCCCCCTACCAGGAGCTCTACGAGCGCTGCCTGCACGCCAAGATCAGCCTCTCCACGAAGAAACGCGCGGTCATCCCGGTCAACTACCGCGGGAACCGCATGGTGGTGCCCGTTGAGCGGGAGCTGTTCGAGAGCCTGACCTCGGATCTGCTGCAGCAGTGCGAGGACACCACAAACATCGTGCTGGAGAAGGCGCGGCTGAAGTGGTCCGATCTGGACGATGTGCTGCTGGTGGGCGGTTCCACCCGGATGCCGGCGGTGAGGGGCCTGCTCATGGGGCTCTCTGGTAGGGAGCCAGCGGCCAACGTGAACCCGGACGAGTGTGTCGCCCTGGGCGCAGGACTGGCCGGCGTGTTCCGCCATCGCCCCGATCACCCCGCTTTGCAGATGAAACGCAAGGCCATGGCGGAGCGGGCGCGGGAGCTGGAGCAGGAGGAGCAGACCGACAAGACGATGGCGGCCGGTACGGAGGAGTCCCCGCTCGATCCGGACCCCTCCCCGACAGACCGGCCCTCCACGCGCGAGGAGGGCCCAAGGGCCGCGGCGATTGGCCTCGCTGGCGGACACGTGGCACAGGAGGCGATGCGGCGTGCCGCCGGCCAGGAGTCCTTTGACTCCGGGGAGTTCGTGACGGCGGGGGGCGAGCTGCCAGAGGCATCCGAGGGAGCGGTGAGCCCGGTCGGTCAGGCCTTCGACCGGCGCATCGATGGGAAGATGTGGGACCTGCCCCCGGTCGAGATCCGGGACTGCACGACCCACCCGCTCGGCATCATCGTCCTCGACAAGAAGCGCCTGGAGCGGGTGGTCGAG
>JAFDJI010000394.1 GCA_019307545.1 Deltaproteobacteria bacterium
CCACCCTGGACGCCGCAGGTATCGGGTGGATTTCCGACCTCTTTCCCTTCGACGATTGGAAGATGGGAGGCACGCAGGAAGGAGAGGCGATCCTGGTGATGGGGGATGAGGACGGTGCCGGTGACATCGCAGCGGAGACCACCCCGGGGTCCAGTTGGGAGTTCGATTGGAAGAAGGGCGCCCTCAGTTGGGGGCCTACGGAGACCACCGAATCGCCACACGAGTACACCGACGAGGCGTTGAGGAAGGCCACCTTCGATATCTGGGACGAAGAGATCGAGGGCATGCAGACCCGCAGGACGGTGCTTGCCGAAGAACTCGTAGAGGCGGTGAGGTTCGAGGACGAGCAAAAATCCCAGGACGTCATTGGGGAGATGGTCGACCTCGACGGCGAGGTCGCGGCCCGCGCGGAGGCTCGACGCCAGATCGAGGCGGGCGAACTCGACCCACGGGTTCTGCAGGGCACGGGCGTGGAGATGGTCGACAAGGCCGTGCGGCGGCCCGACCAGACCACGGTTGACCTGACGGGCGTCACCAGCGCCAGAGAACGCGCTGACGGCAGCAGTGACAAGGCGTCCGTGACGTTCACGGGGGGGGGAGTGGGCCTTGGCTACGAGGACACCACGCCGGGGGAGGATGGCTCCGAGCAAACTGAGTCGATGAGCGCGAAGGTGGACGAACGGGGCGCCGTCATCACGTTGGGCGCCGGTGACAAGGGTGCCGACGGAGACTCGTATGGGACCACCCAAACTGGCACGCTCCGAACCGACGAAGTCGGCTACGGAAACGAAACCACGCTCGGCGGTGAGACCGGGACCGCGGACAAGGGCACCAGCCATGAGATCAAGTACGGGGGTGGATTCGGCGCCAAGCTCGATATCGTCCCCATTCCCAAGGAGGATCTCCCCGAGGACCACCCGGGTACCCGGCCGGGGGCGGAGCCCGTCTACGCGGTCACCCTCGTGTTTTACGGCGATGTGAACTTCGGGGTCGAGGGCGAGGCGCACGACACTGCGAAGGGCAGCGGCGAGCTCGGCACCAAGGTGACAGGGGGTTTGGGTGGGGGCCTCTCGGTGGACAGTGGCTTCGATTTCACCTACCAACGGGAACTCAGCGAATCAGAGGTCGATGCCTACCGGGCAAGCGTGGAGACGGGCGAAGAAAAGGGAAAGCCCGAGTTCGGGTTGGCCGCCAGCCTGGCAACGCTCGACTCCGAATTCCAGCTGTCCGATCTGACGAAATACGGGATGGCCACGGGGCTCAAGCCCGGCGAGAGCATGTCGATGGCCACCGACATCTCCGCGACGCTCTGCGTGAAGGGGTCGTTGGGGGCCTATGGGCTGGAGGGGAAGGTCACGGGTGGTGGGTCCAAGGTGGTCAAGTCCACCGGAACCGCCGAGGGGATGACCATCGAGATCGCGCTGGGGAGCACGATCAAATGGGAGGGCAGCGGCAAGGCCACCTTCGGTGCGGTGACCCTGTCCGGCGGTGGGAGCTCGGGCGAGGAAAACAAGATCAAGGTCACCACCAAGCCCCTCGACACGAAGAACCCCGAGCACGTCCGACTCCAGAAGAACCTGTCCCAGTGCGACAGCTGGGACGGCCTGGAGCACTTCTCCGACCAGCACCTCGACATGCTGACGCGCGAGATCGAGGAGAGCGAGACCCTGAAGTCCAACTCCGGCATCGGTCTGGGTCCGTCGGCGCTCGGCGCCGCCGAGGGAAGCACCCTCACGCAGAAGGAAGTGATCAGCGAAGAAGGCCTCGTGGGAAGCGGTGCCAAAGGCACCCACACCCGCGATCACACCTGGTCGCTGTGGGACATGGAGCTGTGGGGTGACCACGAGACAGACACTGTCGAAGGGACCATAGAGGAGGAAGGCATCGACCTCACGATCGGCCAGGAGACCTCCAGGACGCGCCTTGCTCCGAATCCCATGGACGCCACCCCGAGCGGCATTTGGAGGGATGGCCTCAAGGCCGAGGTCGCCGACGCCCTGACCGCGAAGTACACCGAGGTCCGGAAGTACGAGGTGGACCAGGACGACATGGACGTCATCATGTCCGATCGGGTCACCAACGAGACGTTGTGGGGGCGTTGTGCCGCGGAAGTCGCCAACGCCGCCGTCGACCCCTGGCTGAAGCTACGCGACGAGTTGCTCGCCGCCAAGCCGGCCGAGAAGTACGTCGAGGCGTTTGGGGACGCCCCGGAAGTCCTCCTCCAAGCCGAGCGCCTGGCCCAGGTCCAGGCGATCGCCCGACACGGTGCGGAGAGTTCCCACGCCAGCGAGTGTTGGAACAAGTGCTTGCGCCACTGGGGGGGCGAAGGCCAGGTCCACCACGATGTGGACAAAACGGATTTGGCTGACCTGCACCAATGGCCCACGTCGATGGCGGATCAAGAGAAGAAGTATGTTGAGTTGGACGAGCGGGTGGAGATGCTTCCGGCAGACCTCGCCAAGCTGGACGTCACACTGGCCCTTGACCGGGTGGAGGGTGAGGTGCTCTGCGACGAGCTCCTGGCCGAGCTGGCCGACCTCAAGAAGGCCGTGCTCGCCGGGCCCTTCCAGAACTTGCGCGCCCAGAGCGACACCGCCGCCCGAATCGTGGATTTCATGACTGAGGCCCGCGCCGACAGGGAGTGGTTCCTCGCGCTCGCCAACGGTGAGTTCATGATGGTGGGAGGCCCCACCTTGCCCAGCGCCTTCGGCACCGACTTCGCTGACACGCCGGACAAGAAGGCCGCCCGCGTGGAAGCGGAGGAGTACATCGAAGTGATGGTGGCCAACAAGGCCGCGGAAGCCAAGCAGTTCGAGAAGTTCGACGATTGGGGTTGGACTCACAATGCAGAAGTCTTCAGGCGGGGCGAGGTCGTCGAAGAGCTGGACGAGTTCTACGAGGGTTGGATCCACGTGATCGAGAAGACGAGGGCTGCCTATCAGCGCGCCGGGATCCCCGTTCGGTTGTGGAAGGTCAGCCCTCCCGAGGGCGTCCGGGTAGCTGCGCACGAGCCCGACGTGTCCGCCATCGTCGAGCGGATGAAGGAGAAGGGGTTCGACTACGAGGACTTCGAGACCCGGCACAGCCACTACTGACGTTCAGACGCAACCCCGCCCGAGCCAGACGCCCTGATCGCGAGTCCGGGGTCCTATTCCGGCTTGCTTGCGCCGCGGGCACCCACCCGCACCCCCGGCGGCGCCGCCGCCCCGAAGGAGAACTCGTAGGCCAGCGCCTCGTCCAGGTGAATTGGCGCCGGCTTGAGGTCGCTCCGCCGCGCGAGGGTCACCACCCCGAAGTACGGATGACAGGAGGGCAGGAACACGGAGACCATGCCCTCTTCGTCGCCGTCTCCGGTGTCGATCTCGCCCGAGGTGATGAAGCCCAGGGCCTTCAGTTGCGGGGACACGGGGACCCAAACGGCCTCGCGGAATGGACGGTTCTCCTCTCGGGTGAGGGGGTCCAGCAGTCGCTTGATCGCACCGTAGAGCTTCCCGAGACCGGGGATCCGCATCGTCAGGCTCTCGGTGAAGTAGATGATCCGGCTGGTGAGCCACCAGCGCGTCAGAATGCCCATCACGAAGACCACCAGGACGGTGAGCACGAGTCCCGTGCCGGGGATGTGCCGGCCGAACAGCGGCTCGACGATCCCGCCGACCTGGGTGTCGACGAACCCGAACACCCAGATGAGCACCTGGATGGTCAGGTAGATGGGCAGCAGCGCCAGGAGACCGGCGAGCAGGATCTCACCCAGCTTGGAGAGGATGCGCATCGAAGACCTCCAGTGCCTCCCATCCTAGAGGGGATCAGCCCCACTCGTGGTCCACCACCGTGTAGCGGTCGCAGTCCGGGCAGTGCAGCTCCCAGATCTCCCACCCCCCGGACACCCCGCCATTGGCCTCCTCGTAGTAGAAACAGGTGGCCCGTTCGCCGCCGCAGACGCCGCACTGCCGGGGGCTGTCGCTGGGGATGGGGCGGCGCGTGGGCTCCGTGTGTCTGGGGCTGGTGCCGCAGCCCTCGGGCAGGGTTTCCCGGACGCCGCGGTCGGCGAGCCAGGCTTCCAGTTCGGGGTCGCAGCCGACCCGGTCCCAACGGTGGGGGCCGGGGAGCACCTTGGAGAGCGCTTCGAGCACCGGAGCGAGGTCCTCCCCGGTGCGTGCGCAGGCCCATAGGGCATTGCCGGCGACGGCGGCCAGGTGGTCGTCGGAATCGAGTAGGGCCTTCGCGAGGTCTGGAAGGAGGGAAGTGACGCCAACGTGGTTGCGTACGGCGCGCCAAGTGGCGGCCGCTCCGGCGACGCGCACCATGGGGCGTGGGTCGCCCAGCCCCCAGGCACCTACATCTGCCAACGCCTTCCAGTTGGCCCGACGCGGGTTGTCGGAAAGGGCCACCCATGCTCGGGCGCGCACCGCATCGTCGCCATCGGCGAGCGCCCAGGTGATCACTTGCGGCGAGAACTCCGGGATGCGCAGGGGGGACTTCGAGCGCGCCTGGGCCCGCTGCAGGGCGAGCACCTGTTCCGCGGCGTCCGAAAAGGCGCAAG
>JAFDJI010000395.1 GCA_019307545.1 Deltaproteobacteria bacterium
CCCCGAGTCGGCGCTTGTGCATCTCCTCGGTGTAGGCGAACTGAGGGTATTTCCAGTCGAAGAGGTACTCGATGCGATGCTCGGTGGGTATCTCGTAGTTCCAAAGCCGCGTCTCACGGTCGAGTGTGGCCTTCCAGGTGTGCACATGGATCGAGAAGATGCCCAACACCAGAAACGCAACGGCAGCACCGATCCGGGCCAATCGACGCGGGTATTTGAGCACAGCCTCTGCCCCCACGAAGCACAGGACCGCGACGCCTGGGAAGACCTCGGCGAACAGTCGGGGTCCAAAGCAGGCACCGCCCCACCAAACCGGGAACCGGGAGACGACGAGCACATGGAGCAGGAGCCAGCCTCCGACGAGCGCGCTGATCCGGCGAGTCCCCCCGTGCGCCGCGATGCCAACCGCGAGCAGCACGTATGGGCAGTACACCAGCAGCCCCCGCGAAGGGCTGATCAGGACTCCCGCCAGGGACACCGAGGACCAGGCGCCATCCAGTCGTCCTGGCGAGTAGTAGTCGGGTAGCGGTTGCCCTATCTCCAGGAAACAAAGCGTGCAGAACAAGGCCAGCCAGCCGGCGACCCACACAGCGGTCCAAGCGGCCGCGCGACGGTCTGTCCAGACTGCCCAGGCCCAGGCTGCCACAGCGAACACCGCTGTGGTCGGACGGCACAGGTAGGCCGCGAAGAGCAGGGAGCCCATCCACCACGGCCGGATGCGAGCGCCCTCCACGCGCTCCGCCCGGACCACCTCCCTCAGCACCAAGGCGATGAAGACGGCTGCAAAGCAGCTACTCCACAGGGCCGTCGCAAGGGTGCTGATGATGGGTCCCCCGAACACGACGACGGCACTCACCGCGACCGCTAGTGGCGGGGGCACGAAACGGCGACCGATCCGCGCCAGCACAAGGGCGAGGAACGCGCAAAGAACCGCCGTGATCCGAACCTGAGCCTTCGCATCCGACGCTCGGTCCCTCATGTCCCGGCCGAGCGCGTTTTCTACCAGGACGAACGGAGTCGCGAATACTGAGGTCCCGATGGGGAAGCTGTAGTAGTGGTGTTCCCCGACACGGTGCACCTGGTAGGGGTAGTCTCGCTTGAACTGCTCCGGGTCCTTGGCGTACTGGTTGTCGAGGCGAATCGTGTGCTCGGTGAGGATGGTCTGGCTGACGAGGAGCGCGCCCAGTGAGTCGGAGCCGGTGTTCCCATTGTTGACGTTGAAAGCCACGAGCAAGACGGCCAGTACCAGCACCAGCTCTGCACCCGAGAAGCGGTCCTCGAACCAGTCAACGAGGAGGTTGCCGCCGTGTCTGCGCGGCGTGTCACGGGTGGTCGAGTGCGGTTTCGTCCGTCCTCCTCGAGGCCGGGTTGTCATCAACGGGCGGAGTATATCCTCGGGTCACCAAGGGAAGACGGCTTTGGGGAACCTCGACCCGTCGAGACGCTCATTCGTCGCAGCCCCCTGCGATGGCCCTCACCGTTGTATGCTCTGACCACTGCCGACGACCCCACACCCGCGAGCCCCAATCGACATGACCAGCGCGCGGCTGTCGCTGTTCCGTGATCTCTTCTCGCCCGCGGAGCTGCTCATGGTCGTCGGTGTGTTGTTCGTGATCCTCTGGGCACCGGTCCGCTACACGAACAGCGATATGCTTGGGACGCTGCTGGTCAGCCAGACCATTCTGGAGGACCGGACGGTACGGCTCGACGCACATGTGGACGATGACTTCGAGCGAACGTACAGCTACCGGGTCCGGCGAAAGGGCGAGCACTGGTACCATTACTTCCCCATGGGATCGCAGGTCTTCGCGGTGCCGTACGTGGCGACCTTGCGGCTCGCCAAGCAGGACATGGCGGACCCCCGCAAGGACGAGAACGCACAGCTGGGGCTGTGCGCGCTGCTCGTGGCGACCATAGCCCTGGTCCTCGTGCGAACCGGGCGGATGCTCGTATCGACACCCGAGGCCGTAGGCATCGGCACCATCGCCGTTCTCGGCGGGCCACTGGCGAGTACGGCAGGCACGGCCCTGTGGAGCTCTGTCTTCACCGCCCTCTTCGTCGCACTGGCCCTGCACGAAGTGGTGCGCTTCGAGACCGGACGCGGCGACGTGCGACCGCCATGGCTCTGTTTCGTGCTCTTCGCTGCCTATCTTTGCCGGCCCACGGCAGCGCTGTTCGTGCTGGCGATGCTGATCTACGCAGCTTCCAGGGGACGCCGGCTCCTGCTTTCGGTGGGAGGCTGGGCGTTCGGATTCTTGCTGGTCTTCGTCGTGTTCTCCCTGTGGGAGTTCGGCCAAGTCCTGCCCGACTACTATGCGGCATCCCGTGTGGGAGGTGTACCCGAGCTGGAGGCACTCTGGGGGAACATCGCCAGTCCATCGCGCGGCCTCTTGGTGTATGCACCGCACGTCGCCATTGTCACCGGGATCGCCGTCGCTGCACGCGTCCACGGGCGCCTTGTTGCGCTGATCGTTGGCTGGGCGGCGGCCCACTGGCTCGTGATCTCGACGTTCCAACCGTGGTGGGGAGGCTCCTGCTTCGGGCCACGGTTCTTCACCGAGGTGTTCCCTGGGTTTGCCCTGCTGGCGTTCGTGGCCCTCAGAGCCGGGCGGGAGTGGAAGCTCGCTGGCAGCCGGTTCATCGCGCTCACGGTGATTTGCGTGCTCGCACTGTTCGCGGTGTACGCCAACACGGCTCGGGGACTGTACGAACCCGTGACGGCGAAATGGAACTGGTCATGGCCGCACAGCCAGAGCAGCGAGTATCTGTTCGACTGGAGGTTCCCGCAGTTCGCATACACCGAGCAGAGTCACGCCGAGCGCGAGCGGTACTACACGGTTGCCAGGCTGCCTGCGCTGACCGTCCCCCTGACGATACGCCCCCGCGACGAGGAAGTGTATCTCACGGACTGGCACCGGCAGGAGGAGCAGGGTCGCTGGAGCCGCGCCAGGGGCTCGCGCATCACGTTCAAGCTCGGGGCGCTCGACCCCGCCGTACAGGAGTACGAGCTGCTGCTGGACGGGTTCGTGCTTCAAGAGCAGCGCATCAAGCTCCGCATCAACGGACGACTCGTCTCGTCGCAGCTCTATCGAAACAGGGAGGCCTGGCCTCCGACGACGGTGCCAGCCTACGTGCTGCGTCCCAATGAGCTGAATGTGATCCGCTTCGGATGTCCGCGCGCTGTGGGACCAGGGGGTGGCGACACGCGTGTGATGGGTGTGTTCTTGAAGAGGCTGCAGATCCGAGTTCCCGAGTGAGCCCAAGCCGTGAGTAGACACCGATCGGGGTTCTTGCGGGCAAAGAGGCCGCGGGTCGCGTCGAGGGAGGTCAGTAGATCCACCGCCGCAGGTCGTACAACTAGCCCTCGAGGCGCACCCGCACGTCGACGCAGGCGCTCCCCTTGCCCGCCGGTTTCGACAGGAACGGGTTGAGGTCCATCTCGGCGATCTCGGGGAAATCGCCCACCAATTGGCTCACCCGGAGCAGCACCTCCTCCAGCGCCGCCAAGTCCATCTCCGGGGCGCCCCGGTAACCCTTGAGGAGCGGGGAGCCCTGCACCTCGTCGATCATCCGCCGCGCATCGGCATCCGTCAGTGGATGAACTCGGAAGGCGACGTCCTCCATCAGCTCCACGAACACGCCGCCGAGCCCGAACATGAGCAGGTGGCCCACAGTGGGGTCCTGCACCGCGCCGATGATGGTCTCGCGGCCGCCGGCCACCATCTTCTGGATGAGGAAATCGGAGGAATCGAGCCCCTCTCTGGCCAGGCTCTCCTTCAGGTCCCAGAAGGCGCCCTTGATCTCGCGCGGGGAGCGCACGTCGACCTGCACCCCGCCGACGTCGGACTTGTGGACGACCTCCTCGGAGTCCAGCTTCAGGACCACCGGGAAGCCCACCTCTTCGGCGAAGGCGATGGCCTCTTCTGGGGTGGCCACCCTTCGGCTCGGTGGGGTGGGGATGCCGTAGGCGTCGAGGAGGGTCATCGCCTCGGTGCCGCTCAACCACGCGTCGCCCCGGGCCCGTGCACCATGGAGGATCTTCTGCGCCCGGTCCTGGTCGACCGGGAAGGTCACCAGCCTTCCGGGGTCCTGGGACTGCCACCGCTGGAACTGGGCCATAGCCGACAGCGTCTCCGCCGCGGCCTCGGGGAACGGGTAGTTGGGGATGCCGGCATCGCGGAGGAGGGCACCACCGCCCTGCTGGTCCGCGCCGCCCATGAGGCAGGCCAGGACCGGCTTCGCCACCCCCGCGCGGGCGATCCCTTCTTGAACCCCCGCCACGATGCCCCGCGCCACCTCGACCGATCCGGTGACCAAGGGGCGGACGAAGATGGGTAGGAGCGCGTCCACGTTCGGATCGGCGAGGAGCGCGGCGGCACAGGCGCGGTACTGCTCCTCCCCCGCCGAGGCGATCATGTCCACCGGGTTGCGTACCGACGCTTCGCGGGGGAGCACCTTGGCGATGGCGGCGCGGGTCTCCTCGGAGTAGTCCGCGATCTCCAGGCCGAAGTACACCGCGGCGTCGATGGCCATGATCCCG
>JAFDJI010000396.1 GCA_019307545.1 Deltaproteobacteria bacterium
CCTCCCGGTTTCGCGGACCTGCCTGAGCATGGCCGATGCGTTGGCCCTGAAGTCGGAGACCGGCTGGATGTCAGCGTCGATGTCGATGGCGACTGTGCCCATGAGATGACCTCTTGCTTGTACGTTCAAGGATACTCTGCGGCGTCCCGTCGGGCCAGGAGAAGGGTTTGCCTGGCGGGACCCGGCCTTCGCCTCGGAGGGGCGTGAATCGCACGTACCCGGATTCAGCCCATCTCCTTTCGGATGAACCGAGACGATCCCATCGGAATCCCGCGGTCTGCCGGGAGTGACGGCTGCTCGACCTGGTGTGCGTCCCACCAGCTCGTGGCGCGCGCGTTGTCCCAGTCGATGTCGATGGCGAGCAACGCCTCCCTCATGGCCAACGCGGTCTGCGGACGGTCACCGGGGTCCTTTTCGAGGCATTGCATGACCACGGCGTCCAGTGCTTTGGGGACCGCCAGCTCGGCGTGCTTCGAAGGTGGATCCGGCGATTGCGTCAGGTGCGCGACGGCCATGTCCATCGGGGTGTCGGCTTCGAAGACCAATCGCCCGGTGAGCAGCCACCAGGCCACACATCCGAGCGCATACAGGTCCGCCCTGGCATCGATTTCGCCAGTACGGCGCACCTGCTCGGGCGCCATGAACGCGGGGGTACCGATCACACTGCCAAGGGCAGTCAGTTCCGTGTCCACCGGGCCGGCCTCGTCGGTCGATTTCACCAGGCCGAAATCGAGCACCTTCACGAAGTCCCGAGCGGTCCCCATGCGGCAGATGTAGAGGTTGGCGGGCTTGATGTCGCGGTGGACCAAGCCATTCGCGTGGGCGTCCGCCAGGGAGTCGCACACCTGCCGCAACAGGTACACGACGCGACCCGGGTCCACCGGACCGTGCATCTTCACGAGCTTGTCGAGGTCAATCCCGTCCAGCAGCTCCATGGCGTAGTACAAGCTGCCGTCGTCCGTGAGTCCGAAGTCGTAGAGTTCCACCGTATGAACCGAGCGCAGGGCCGCCGTCGCCTGAGCCTCGCGTTCGAAGCGTTCCTTCAGCGCTCCTCGCACCTCCGCGCTCGCCTCTTCCTGTCGAACCAGCTTCACCGCTGCTGGCCGCACCAGCATGCGATGCCGTGCCAACCACACCTCGCCCATGCCACCGCGGTCGAGGACCCGCTGGAGCTCGTAGCTGCCTGCTTGGATGGCCTCCTTCAACTGTGCACGGGCGTGGTCGATCACCAGGGGAAGGTACAGGGCCACGCCAAAGGCCAGGATCAGAGATATCGCCAGGTTCAGGACGCCAAACACCGAGACGACCAGTGGGTCCGCCTCCAGAGGCGGAGGCCGGCCCTGCAACAGCGACGCCCCCGCCACCACCGCGACGCATAGTGAGATCGCGATCGCGAGGCGCGTGCGCATGCTGACGGCTCGGTTCAACAGCCACAAGAGCGCCGCGACGAGATAGTAGGCCTGAAATGCGGAACCCCAGCCGAGGAGGAGCGTGGCGTAGGCGCTGTGCACCACAACCTCCAGCGTGCCGATGGCGAAGGCCCACTTCACCTGCCCACGTCGGGCGAGGGCGAGCGTGACCCCCCACATGAGCACGCTCCAGATGTTCAACAGGGCCAGCTGGCTCGGCCCAAGGATGGTGAAGGCCACCAGAAACCCGACATGGAAGAAGAGGCCACCGAGTGCCATCCAGTTGGTCACCGCGTAGTAGTCGGCTTCGATGCGGTCCAGGCCCTCGGGCGGTCTCGAGAGCCAGAAGTGGGTGCGCAACAGCACGCTCGGGACCCAGGCGGGCGCCGCGACAGGCTCGGTTCTGCCGCGCAGAAGATTCGGAGAATCTGTCATCTGGGACCCCCGTGTCGCTCGGTAGCCTACCAGTCGGATGGTGTTGGGGAGAGAAGCCGGCCTGGCCCAGAACGTTCTGACGGCAGGCGGCGCGGACGCGGAGCGGCCGTGCCCTGAAGGGCCGGGCGGAGCCCGGGCGCCTGCCGGCCGTTGAACAAATCCGCTCCGCGGTAGCGCAGGGCTCCGCCCCGCACCCCGCCAGGGGGCGGACCCCCTGGACCCCAACGGGTCTTCGCGTGGCTCCGACCCTCTGCACTGGCTCTCGAGGCCGCATCCTCCTCACAGCGCCCACGTCCGGGTGCTGGGGAGGTACGAATGGGAAGACTACGCGATCGAATGGAGTCCGACCTGCGGCTGAGGAACCTCAGCCCGAGGACCGTGGACGCCTACCTGAGCTGCGCCCGGCGGTTCGCCGCCTTCCACATGCGGTCGCCAGAGGAACTCGGCGAGGAACAGGTGCGCGTCTTCCTGCGCCACATCCACGTCGATCTGGGTCTCGGCCCTTCCTCGCTGAAGATGCACACCGCCGGGCTGAAGTTCCTCTACGGCGTCACCCTCGACAGACCCGACGTCACCGCGCGCATTCCGTACCCGCGCATCCCGCCCGTCCGTGTCGAGGTGCTCACCCCCGAGGACGTGCAGCGTCTGCTGGCAGCGACCGAGGCACCGCTGTACCGAACGCTGTTCGCCACGGCGTACGGAGGCGGGCTCCGCATCGGTGAGGTGGTGGCGCTGCAGACGGTCGACGTCGACGCCGGACGGGGCTTGCTGCACGTCCGCCGGGGCAACGGCTCCAAGCCCCGCTCGGTGATGCTCGGACAGCGCCTGCTCGAGTGCTTGCGCGCGTACTGGCGGCAGACGCGTCCCCCTGGACCGTGGCTGTTCCCCGGTCGCGACGCCACCGGTCCCATCTCGGTCCGTGCGGTCCAGCGCAGACTGAAGCGGGTGGTGCGTCGGGCGGGGATCCAGCGGCACGTGACGATGCACACCCTGCGGCACAGCTTCGCCACCCACCTGCTGGAGGCGGGGACAGACCTGCGGACGCTCCAGGTGTTGCTGGGGCACGCACGGCTGGGGACGACATCGAGGTACCTGCACGTGGAGTCGACGCGGATCGTGGGCACGTCGAGCCCGCTGGACGCGCTGAAGTCTGTGTAGGGAGGTGGCGGAGGCCTGCACGAGGGAGCAGGCGAGGCTGTCGGTGACCGAGGTGCTCGCAAGGCACTCGGAATCCATCGTGGCCCTGTCGCCACGCCAGCGTCGCGTGCTCCGAACCCTGGTGTCCTGTCGAACCGAGGCGTTGGGCGGGCACGTGTACCTGTGCGCGAAGTGTGGGTACCAGCGGGTCCACTACAACTCGTGCCGAGACCGTCACTGTCCCCAGTGCCAGGCCTCGCGCCGCTCAAAGTGGGTGGAGAGCCGGATGGAGCGGGTGCTGGGGGTGGGACACTTCCAGGTCACGGTGACCCTTCCCGCAGAGCTTCGTCCGCTCGCCCGGAGGTTTCCTCGCGACCTCTTCCGTCTCCTGTTCGAAGTGGCGAACAGCGTGCTGCAAGACCTGGCCGCCGAGCGGATGGACGCCCGGCTCGGAATCACAGCCGTTCTTCACACCTGGAGCCGGAACCTGGGTTTCCACCCGCACCTACACTGCATCGTCACCGCGGGCGGGCTGCGTCAGGACGACCAGGCATGGGTGGAGCCACTGGGCACCCGTTTCCTGTTCCCGGTCCGGATCCTGCGGCGGCTGGTCCGAGGGCGATTCCTGGCGCGTCTGGACGCGCTGGTGGACGAGTTCGGGTTCGACCCGGAGGCAGGCAAGGCCTTCGCCACGCTCCGTCGAGCGCTGTACCGCAAGCGTTGGGTGGTGCACGTGGAGCCTCCTGCCGACCGGCCGGTGGGACACCTGGTGAAGTACCTGGCCCGCTACGTGTACGGGGTGGCCATCAGCGACGAGCGCCTGGTGAGCGATGCGAACGGGGAGGTGACCTTCCGGACGCGGGGCCGGCGGACCGTCACCCTCGGTGGTCCGGAGTTCGTGCGCCGGTTCCTCCTACACGTCCTCCCCGCCCGCTTCGTCAAGGTCCGCCACTACGGACTGTACGCCCCCGTCAACGTCGCGAGGCGCCTGCACATCGCACACAGACTCCTCCCTCAGCACGACCTGCATGCCGTCGAGCAGCCCGACGAAAGCGAGTCCATCGAGCGAGGCGAGCAACAAGGGTCCTCCGTGCCCACCTGTCCGGTGTGTGGGCCCACCGTCGCGCTCCTGGTCCTCGTCCTCCAGCGCTCCAGGGGACCACCGACATGGTGAACCCGAGCACCACCCGGCTCCCCCCCGAGGGCCATGCACCCGTGCGCACTCGGACCCGTCAACGGACCAGATCCGTGGTGCCGACCCCCTTCGTCAATACCGTCTCGACCTCAATCATGACCTCGAACCACCCTGCGAGGTCCGCCTCGACCGACCGGGACATCCGCCCGCCGCTTTTCGATCCATGAGGACTCCCCGGCCGTAGACGCCTCTCCACCGCGGTTTCGTTCAACGCCGAGCAAGGCCGGCTGCCGGCGCGCGCGCTGCCCCGACAACTCATGGGCCGGCCCTTGCTCGCTGAGCATTGGACGATGTGCCGTGGCTGCCGTGGCTTGGTGGTGTGCTCTTCTGCTCGGTGACGTTTCCGCCGCTGGATG
>JAFDJI010000047.1 GCA_019307545.1 Deltaproteobacteria bacterium
TCGCGGATCGCGGATCGCGGTCCAAAATCGCGGTCGCGGATCGCGGTCGAGCCCGACCCCACTACTTCCGAATGTTCGCCATCACCCACCGTAAAAAATGAAACGGCCGCTCCGCCTCCGTAGGCAGCACCCTCACCTCCATCAGCATCGGCTCCCCCTCCTTCTCGACCACCGAAAACCGCTTCGGATGCTCCCGCACCAACTCCACCACCTGCCCCCTTGCCACCGGGCTGTGTTCATGGAACTCCAACACCACCCGCACCTTCAGAAAACTGCACCGCACTACCCCCAGTTCCCGACACTCCGCCCGCGCCTGCAACAGCCCCGCCAGGTTGTGCACCTCCACCGGCGCCTCCCCCTCCAAGTCCTCCATCTCGTCCAGCAACCGGTCGATCTCCGCCGCGTCCGCCGCCGTGGACAGCCGCCGGTACCAGGTCAGCCGCTCCCCCATGTCCCGCAGGTACGTCTCCGGAATGAACGCCGGCACCGCGACCTCCACCTCCGGCTCGAGCCGCTGGAGCGCCAAGTCACCGCGGGCATGGCGCACAGCCTCCTCCAGCAACTCCACCCACATGTCGTACCCCACCGCGTCGATGTTCCCCGACTGCGCCTCCCCCAGCAGGTTCCCTCCCCCCCGCATCTCCAAATCGGCCGCCGCGATCTGGAACCCCGCGCCGAGCTGGGTGTTCTCGGTCAGCACCCGCAACCGCCTGCCCGCCTCCCGGCTCATCTGCTCCGGTATCAGCAGCAGGCAGTTCCCCCGCACCGAGGACCGGCCCACCCTCCCCCTGAGCTGGTACAGCTGCGCCAGCCCGAACCGGTCGGCCCGGTTGATGATCATGGTGTTCACATTGGGCAGGTCGACCCCGCTTTCCACGATCGCGGAGCTCACCAACACGTCGATCTCCCTGCGAATGAAGGCGACCAACACCTCCTCCAGCGCCGCGTTCTCCAGCTGCCCGTGCGCGACGGCGAGGCTCACCTCGGGGATCCACTCCCGGAGCTGTTCCGCCATCCGCTCGATGGTCTCCACCCGGTTGTGGATGAAGAACACCTGGCCCGTGCGCTCCACCTCGTGGAGCACGGCGTCCCGGACCCGGGTCCGACGCAGCCGCGCAACCGAGGTGCGGACCGAGAGGCGGTCCTGGGGGGGTGTGGCCATCACGCTCATGTCCCGTAGGCCCGAGAGCGCCATCTCCAGGGTGCGCGGAATGGGGGTCGCCGACATGGAGAGCACGTCGATCCCCGCCCGGAGCTTCTTCATCTTCTCCTTCTGTCGGACGCCGAACCGGTGCTCCTCGTCCACCACCAGCAACCCGAGGTCACGCCACCGCACCTGCCTTCCGAGCAGACGGGTCGTGCCGACGACGATGTCCACCTCCCCGGTGCGCATTTCGTCCAACACTTCTTTCTCCTCCGGGCCGCTCAGAAAGCGGGACAACATCGCGATGCGAACGGGCAACCCGTCGAAGCGGTCGCGGAAGGTCTGGAGGTGCTGGAACGCCAACACGGTCGTGGGGCACAGCACCGCGACCTGCCGTCCCGCCTCCACGAGCCGCACCGCGGCACGCATCGCCACCTCGGTCTTCCCGAACCCCACATCACCGCACAGCAGCCGGTCGGACGGCACCTCGCGAGACAGGTCGTCGTTCACCGCGTCGATGGCGGCCGCCTGGTCCGGGGTCTCCTCCCACGGGAACCTCGCCTCGAAGGCGCGATACATGGGGCCAGGGTCCGCGCAGGGCGGCCGGGCGGCGAGTTCACGCCGCGCGTAGATCCCCAGCAACTCGTTCGCTATGGCAAGGATGGAGTCCCGCACCCGTTGGCGGCGCTTCGCCCAGGTGACGCCTCCCAACCGGTCCAGGCGGACCGACACCCCCTGCCGCGATGGTCGGTACCGGGAGAGCTGGGCGAGCGCCGTGACCGGAAGGTACATCCGATCCCCGCCCCGGTATTCCAGCCGCACGAAGTCCTGCTCCACACCGTGCACGGGAAGGCGATGCAGGCCCCGGTAGATGCCGATGCCGTGCAGCCGGTGCACGACGTGGTCGCCTTCCTTGAGCTGCGACAGCGAGGACACGGCGACCTCGAACAGCGCGTGCATCTGACTGGTGCGGGGACGCCGCGCCCCGAAGAGGGTATCCGCCGCGATGAAGGCCCAGCCGGACGACTCGGCGACGAACCCCTGGGTGAGGTGCCCGTAGACCACGGCGACCTCCTCGGGGGCAATCTCCCAAGGGGATCCGAGCAGTCGGTGGTCCAGGCCGCGAGAGGAGAGCATCTCCAGGAGCCGCTCGGCCCGCTTGCCCTCCTCCACCACCAGCCCGACCCGTAGTCCTGCTTCGGCCATGTCGCGCAGGCGGCGGACCACCGGCCCGAGGTCGGCTCCCTTCACCGCAAACCCGTGGGTGGGCCGGGTCCCAAGGTCGACCGACTCCCCCTCCCGTGCGAACTCGTGCACCGGGTGCCCGGCGGACAGCTGTTCCAGGATCGGGACCGCCCCGATGTACCGCTCTTGGGGGGGCACCAGGGGCTGCTCGTCCTCTTCGAGCACCTCCCAGCGCTGTCGCGCGGATCGCTCCAGCTCTCGGGCCGAGGCGGCGACTTCGTCGGGGTGGACCACCACCAGCTTCAGATCGCGGAGCGCCTCCAGTGGCGTTTCGGTGGGCACGAGCGCGGGCAACCAGTCCTCGATGGCCGAGAACCGGATGCCGGCCTTCCACTCCTCGAACACCCGCCGGCGCAGGGTGCGCCCGCGCTTCTGCTCCAGTGCCAGCCGCGCCAACTCCGCCCCGGCCCGCTCGAGCGCCATCGGGTCGAGGCGCTCCTCCCGTGCCGGCAGCAGCGGAAGCGCTCCCAACCGTCGCGTCGTGCGCTGGGTCGTGGGCTCGAACCGTCGCAGGTCCTCCACCTCGTCGTCGAAGAAATCCAGGCGCGCGGGGCGCCGGTGTCCCGTACCCCACACGTCCAGCACGTCGCCCCGGACCGCGAAGGTGCCCGACTCCTGGACCCTCCCCGTGGCGAGGTACCCGGCTTCCACCAACCAGCGCACCAGCACGTCGCGGTCCAGCACCTCGCCCCGCTCCACCACCCGCGTGCCACGCGCCCGGGTGGCACGGTCGGGGATCCGCTGCATCAGGGCCGCAACCGGGGCGACCACCACCACCGGCCCCCCCGCGAGGGCCAGGTGCAGGGTACGGATCCGCTCCCGTGGGATGGCGGCGTCCGGGGAGAACCCGTCGTAGGGGCGTGCGTCGTCCGCCGGAAACCCCAACACCCGCGCCGGTTCGGGATGGAAGAACCGCAGGCCCGCGACCAGCCGCGCCGCGCGGTCCGCCTCGTCCACCACCACCAGCCAGCGCCGCTCCACCGCCACCTGGGAGAGCACAAAGGCCAGTGCGTCGCCGGCAAGGCCCGCCCAGCCCAGGCCCCGATCCAGCAGGTTCTCGGCGTCCTGGAGGAAGCTCATCCCTCGCGATCGGCTGCCGCCGCGCGCTCCCAGTACATGTGCACGAGGCCGATGCGCGCGGCACCCCACACCAAGACGGTCGCGGCCGACACCGCGAAGAAGCCCCAGGGGCTCAGGGGGGTGAGGTGGACCGGGAACACCAGGATCAGGGTTGGTACGCCGCCGAGCACGTTCGCGAGGACCTCGCCGATGGCCATCTCGCCGCGATGGAGCACCGCCTCCACCGGGAAGCACGCCACCCATCCGGCCACGATGGCGGCCATGAACCCCAGGGCGTACACCTTGCCGCCTCCACCGGGAAGCACGCCACCCATCCGGCCACGATGGCGGCCATGAACCCCAGGGCGTACACCTTGAAGACCCGCCGGCGAATGCCCTTGGTGAGCTGCGTCGACCGCTGCAGGGCCGGAACGTCCCGCTCACACACCGCCACCGCGTCCACGAAGGCGAACTGCAGGGCGTAGTGGATGCCCGGGATGACCACCTGCAGCCCGATCTGGATGGCGAGGGCAGCCCCCCCATGGGGAGCCGAGACGTCCGCCGTGCGGCGTGCCATCCGGGAGAGGGCGGGGCCCAGGCGCAGGGTCTGTCCGTCACGCTGCGCCTCGGCTGCGGACACCCACAGCACGGCGAGGGCCGCCCCCATGATGCACATCCATCCAAGACCCCAGGCGCCCGACGCGAGCACCAGTGGCGCCATGCCCGGGCCCTGCCCCGACGTGGGGGCCGCGGCACCCACGCCGAGATTCACGGTAACCAGACTCAGAATTGCGGGAAGGAGGAGGAAGATCGGAAGCCAGGACGCCCGGGATGCGGTCTTGCGCTTGAACACCTGGACCACCGTGTACGCGAGCAGCAGCCCGACTGCGACCATCAACACCTGGGTGAGTACCTGCTGCTCCTGTGGGTCACGCTGCCCCACCGAGAGAAGCTGCTCCACGATCCACAGCTCCCCCGCCGCAAACAGGCCTCCGAACCCGAGGGCGAAGGGAAGCAGGGCGGGAAGGGACCGCCCCACCCCCACGAGGCCTCGCAAAAAGGCCTGCACGGCCGTCAGCTGACCCAGCCAGGTGCCGCGGCGCCGCTCCCATACCTCCGGGGTAGGTGTCGGGCGGTTCAGTTGACCCCACAGCCCGAGGTTCGCGAGGGGGACCAGGGCGAGCAGCGCGTCGTCCGGCGGGCGTCCGAGGTCTTCGAGACGCATCACAGCCACCGGGACCTTCGCGAGCTGCAGCAACCCGACGAGGGCGAATCCCACCCCGGAGTGGTCGGGCACGAAATGGGCGATAGCCCAGGCTTGAGCAGCCAGGAGCAGGCCCCACAGCGCCAGGTATGGCCAAAGACTCAACCTGCGCGAACGCACGCTACCTCCTGACCTGGAGCGGGCCTACCTAACGGGGTGGTGTTCCCGCGCACAGCCGGTGCGCCTCGGCGACCTCCAGCCGCTTGTCAGGAGCACGTCAACGGGCTATGAGCCGTGCGGTTTACCGTGCCTTTGCACGGGACCCGCTATGACTCGTATGCAAAGGGCTCTATCATGTCGCGGATCACTGTCGCCCTGCTTTGTTTGGCCTCCGTGTTCGCCCTGTCCGGATTCCGGGATGTCCCGGCCGACGCCAACACCGACACCGACGTTTCCGTCGCAGCCATCGATTGTGTGACCGGGCTGTGGTACCCGGACTCGGACGGAGACCGATACGGGGACCCGAACCGTGCGGTGCTCACCTGTGCCCCGCCGGCAGGGTATCTCCGGGTCGCTGGCGACTGCGACGACAGTCAAGTCACGGTGCACCCCGACGCCGTGGAGCAGTGCAACGGCGTGGACGACAACTGTTCCGGCGAAGTCGACGAGACGGTGCCCACCTGGTACCGCGACGGCGATGGGGACGGGTGGGGCGTCGAGGCGAGCACCTGGACCCGCTGCGACCAGCCGGCCGGCTTCACGACCGTGGTCGGAGACTGCAACGACGACAACGCAAAGGTCTTCCCGAGACACGGCTGCCCCTGACAGGCCACTCCTTCAGCAGCGGGATTGCGGAATCGCAATCCGTCCACCCCGCGATTGCGATTTCGCAATCAGCCCGCAACTGCTGCGCGACGGGCATCCCCTTTCCGCCGTGTCAATTCGTCGAACGTGCCTGGCGAGCGACTTGGCACGGATCGTGCTTAGACATCTGGGTAGAGGATTTGCGAGATGGCTTCCAGCCCCTCTCCCGACGAGTTCGTTTCCCCCCTCGTGCTCGTCCAAGACCAGAATCACCCCAACCCGCGGGACGTGGACTCTGAGTACATGGACCGCCTGGTCAAAGCACTCAACGAACGCGCACTGGGGGAGGGGCTCGCCACCTCGCAAAGAGTCGCTCGGTTCCTGATGGAGGAACTCTTCGACGGGGACGTCGTCCTCTGCCGTTCCCGCGGCAAGACCCTACCGGTGTTTCGGGCACTGGTCCGTCATCCCGAACTGAAGGTGTCCGCGTCGTTCATCTACTACGCGCTCGCGGTGTACGAGCAGTGCCTCTACCTGCCTGCCAAGGTCGCATCGCGGCTCTGCCTCGCACACCACCGGGTCCTCCTGCCCGTCAAGGACCCCCGGGAAAAGACCCGGCTGGCGCGGCTGGCCGTCCGCAAACAGCTCTCGAAGCGTGAGTTGGAGAAGGAGGCACGCGGGACGACCGGAATCCGACCTCAACGTGGACGCCCGCGTTCGCCGGATTTCGTGAAGGGGGCCCTCGCGGTGCGACGAGGGCTACAGACCGCCGCCGCGGACCCCATCGACCTCGGCGAGGTGCATCGCTACGGCCTCGGCCGGGCGCTGGCCGTGGTCGATGACCTGCGCGCCGACATCGGGAAGCTCGACGCGTTGGCGGAAGCGCTCCGCCGACGCTTGGAACAGGCGGCAGTAGGGGATTGACGTCTGCGGCAGGCTCGCTGCCACCCAGCGCTCGTCGCCACGTGCGGGTAGACTTGATCACATGAGAAGCAGCTGGCTGGGGGCGGGCCGGCTCGAGCTGGCCGGCACGCCACTAACGAACGGTGACGTGCGCCTGTGCCGTGCGCACGACACGCTCCTGGGGTTGTCCTGCGTGCTCAAGTACGCCTCCGCCGACAGCCCGGCGGCGCAAGCCGTGCTCCGGGAGGGGACCACCCTGGTCGACCTCGAGCATCCCTGGCTGGCGCCGGTCCTGTTCTGCTTCCGAGAGGTGGAGCCGGAGCTGCTGCCGTCCAACAACACCCCGATTGCCGGCTTTGCCGTGCAATGGGACCCTGCCCCCCCCATCACCGAGGTACTCGGGGAAGCTTCCCCGGAGATGCGGCTGCGCGCCCTGTGCCAGGTGTTGGCGGTGTGGGACTACTTCCTGCGACGAGACGCCTGCCCTCCGCACCTCCACCCCGATGCCGTCCAGACCCATGGTGCAGCGGTTCGGGTCCTTCCGGTCAGTGTGGAGGAGCCACCCGCGGCAGGAGCAGGACACCACCCGAAGGGGTTGGCCATCCTGTGTCGAACCCTGCTCGCGGGTTGCGACGTCACCCTGTCCGAGCCGTTCCGGTGCCTGTCGACCGATGATCTGGAGGAGCCGCCCACGCGACCAGCGGAGGTCCTCACGGCGCTGCGCGACCGGGGGTTCGCGGTGCCCTGGGCCCACGGCGGTCCACCTCTTGTGGGCCGAGACCAGCCGGTGCAGGCGTTGCGGGAGGGCCTGGCTGGCGAGTTGGCGCGGCCGGCGTTGCTCGTTGGCCGCCGGGGCAGCGGCCGCATTCGGGTGGCACGGGCCGCGTTGAACACCGTCGCCACCAAGGACCACCTCCCGGTACTGGACCTGTCCCGCACCGATGCCCCTCTCCTCTCCATCCACCGGCTTCTGTTCCCGAACGGCGAGCTTGCGCCCGACTTCGACGCGACCTGGGCCACAGCTGCCCGCCAGTCCATTGCGGACAACCCCATGTCCGGCGCCGTCTTCCTCGGTCGCGTCGAGGACCTGCCACCCGAGGAAGGTCGGCTCCTGGAGGGGCTCGCCCAGGCGATGTCCGCGAACGGCCTCGCGGTGTCCTGGGTGACGACACGACACACGCCGGGCACCGCGTCCCTGCCCCTCGACCCGCTCGATGCGTCGCAGGTGGCCCGGCTGGCGGGTTTCTACCGAGTCCCACCCGGCCCAGCGGTTCGGCGGATGAGGAAGCACACGGGCGGGATGCCCGGTCTGCTCGTCCGAGCCCTGCAACTGGCCTCTCCGGAAGGGAGCGGGATGCCCTCCGAGGCCGAGGCGACCCTGGCGCTGCTCACCGACCTGCCGGACGGGATCCCACCACGGGTGGTGGCCGGCCTCCCATCCACCCACCGTCGTGCGCTCCCGCTGCTCAGCCGGCGTCGCTACGTGTGGTTCGACCGTGAGGGGGCCCTCCACCGGGACGCCAGCCGAGACCCGGGCCGGATCGACCCGAAGCTCGCAGGGCTCCTGGGCAAGCTGGTGCTCGACCCGCTCGGGGAGTCGGACCCACTGTGGCGAGCGTTGGTGTGGTTGCGCCTGGGTGACACCGAGAGGGCGAACGCGCTCTTCGAGCAGGCCAGGGCGGCGGCGGGGGATCGGGAGAACGCCCTCCTGGAGCTTGCGGCCGGTCTGGCCCGCGAGGGGAACACGGAAGCGATCCTCACCTTCGCGCGCATCCGGCTGCACCAGGGCCGGCCCGTGGACGCGATCTCGGCGCTGTCCTCCCTGCCGCAGTCCTCGACAGAGAGTCGAACGCTCCGCATCCACGCCCTTCGGCACGCGGGTGAGCACGCCCAGGCTGCGACCGAGGCGCGCACGTTCCTATCCGGTGAAGGCCAGCCGGCGGTCTGGCTGGAGCTGTCACGAGCGCTGTTGGCCCTCGGTGACCTGCAAGGGGTAGAGCAGGCCCTCTCCGAGGCCAGCAGGGACGGAGCAGACCACACGGCTGGTGAGCACCTGGCCGTCCGCGCCGCGCTCGCGGTCCGCCGCCTGCGTACGGGTGCGGAGCTGGAAGACCTCCCGGTGCTCATCGAGCAGGTCGAGGGCTTGGAGGATGGACCCGCCGGGGTGTTGGGGGCCGTGGGCTGGATTCTGGTACGAATCGGCGATGACTTGCGGGCCTCGAGGCTCCTGGAACGCGCTGCCATCGCCGCGGACAGGGATGGGATGTTCCTGAACGGTGCCGTCTCTCGCGTGCACCAGGGCCAGACCTGCCAGCGCCTGGGGCTGGGCGAGGAGGCGAGGCAGGCCTGGCTGGAAGCCCTCGCCACGGCCCAGGCACTCGGCATGCCCCCCCTGCTACGCCGGATCCGCTACTTGCTGGCACGCCTGGAGATTCGGGTCGGCCGCCTGGATGTTGCCGAACATCACCGGACGCGGCTGCGGACACTGGCGGACTCGGTTCACGACCCCAACCTGCATGCCACCGCCGGAATCGTCGACGCGTGGTGCGAGCTCGCGCACCAGCGCCCGGAGGCCGCCCTGGCAGCGCTCGACCGCGTAGACCCGACGCGCCTGTCCGAACCACTGACGCTCGCCTATGCGATTCCCCGGGGCCTTGCGCTCCTGGAGACGGGAAGTCTCGCCGAGGCCAGGCAGATCGTGGACACGGCTTCCGTTCCGGCTCACCCCGAAGGAGCCCTTCGCCTCCTCTCACTACGTGGCCGCGTGTACGTCGCGCTCGGGAGACGCTACCTTCGGGAGGCGCGCGATCGGCTGCCCGAGACGCCTCGACCCCTGGAGCGCCAGGTCGTCGAAGAGGTCCTCCTGGCCTGCACGAGCGAGGACCTGGTGACGGAGCCGGTGGGGGTGAAGCGCACCCAGAACACACCGCCATGCGAGACACGAGCCGTCCTGGGCGTCCTCCAGTCCAACCTGGAGCAGGCGGATGCCATCGAGACCACCATCGCCATGCTGGACCCGGAACGAAACAACAACCTCCTCATCACCGGTGCCACCGGGGTCGGGAAGCGGGTGTTCGCGGAGCGCCTCGCGGTCGAGGTGCTCGGGCTGACCGGTTTGGAGGAGGTGGTCCTCCGTCGGACCGATCCCCAGATGCTGGTGAGCATGCTCACGGGCACCCGCAAGGGTGAGTTCACCGGTGCCCTGGACCAGCAGGGCGCCATCGACCGGGCCATCAAGGGGCGCAAGGCGCTACTGCTGGACGAGCTACACACCCTGGACCGCGCGGGGCAGGAGATCCTCTTGCCGCTGCTCGAGTTGCCCCGCCGGCGTTTTGGCGGGCTGATGCGCTCGGCCCACGACATCCGCGGTCCACTGCAGATCATGCTCGCGACCAATTGGGACCTCTCGGGCACTCGCTGGCGCAATCTGTTCCGCTCCGACCTGTGGTACCGGATGAGCCAGCTCCACGTACACCTGCCTCCTCTGGCCGCGCGCGGGACCGAGGCGATCTACCAATACCTGACGGAGATGCTGAAGGAAGCTGGGTTCCCGGATCCCGAAGACGCGCTCGAGCCCCGCGCGATCTACGCCCTGCTCGCCCACCCCTGGGAGGGCAACCTGCGCGAGCTGCACACCGTCGCCTCCCGTATCTCCAGCTTCCGACGCCTGTATGCCAGACGCCTCACCGTGGACGACCTGCCCCGGCTGGCGGTGGGCCCCGAGATCGACGTGATCAGCCCCTTCGGGACCCGCGACGTGCTGGAGATGCTGGAGTTGAACGCGGTGGTAGAGGCCCTTCGCCGCTGCGACTGGAACCAGAAGGCGGCAGCGGAGCGACTCGCCATCAGCAAGTATCGCCTCCACCGCATCCTGCAGAAACACGACCTGGTCGAGTGGGTACGGGACAAGCGCTCTGGTGTCGACGCGGGAGAGGCCGGCGCGTAGCCTCACGAGGTCTGGGTCACCGGGTCTATCCCTTGCCCCGCTCCTTCTTCGACAATCCCCCCCGCTTGAGGCGCTGGGCGACTACGCCGTATTGTCGCTGCTTGTAGAGGTGGTGGGCGTTCTCCCCGTCTTCGTTGAGGCGCGCAGTCTCCACGTCCACGATTTGGAACTCCACCATCAGAAACACCACCCGCCCCAACTCGAGGCTGAGGTATGGGGAGCGGGCCTCCGGCAGTCCCAGCGGGTAGTCGGCGATGAAGTTGATCATCCGGTAGTCGGCCCCGGAGAACTCGTTCTTTCCGGTCAGCTTCTGGATCGGCTCGTCACTGAGCGGCTGTGCGCGCGTCAGCGCCTGTTGATCGGTGTGTTCCAGGACCCGGCTCGGATCCAGGAGGTTGTTGTGGCTCTGGGCCGGAATGACGTAGTTGAAGGGGAACATATTCCGTTGCAGCCACAACAGGGCGGGGACCAGGTCGTCCCCGGTCTCCACGACGAGGCGAAAGCGCAGCTTGTCGAAGATGGTGGCGGCGATGGTCTCCTTCTTCGCGATGAGCTTGGTGATGACCGAGTTCCGGGTCTTGCGGGAGCCGTAGAACGAGACCACGGGCAGGCTGCTCTTCTGCATCTGGCGCGCCTGTCGGAGGATGCGGGCCTCCGCGAGGTCACACAGCTCCGCCTCGGAGATGGCCGAGCGGAACTTCAGATCCGCGGCCTCCATGTGGTGGATGACGTGCATGAGCTTGAGGATCACGCAAGACAGGATCTGGCGTCGCCGGAACCCCCCGGTCTCGGAAGCCCACACGAACACCTGGCGAGGATCCTGGGGGTTGCGCAGCTCCGGCGGAAACTGCAATCGAAGCTGCTCTTCCAGGTAGCTGACCGCCTCGTTGTACACGAAACGGAGCCGCTCCCGGTCCAGCGGATCCTCCACATCGATGAGGAGCAGGGCGAGGTGGTGGTCCACCGCGGCGAGATCGGGGAAATTGGCCCGCTGCCAATCGATGACCGAGGAACCCGCGAGGACCAGGCGCAGGGCCTCCACGTCCCCCAGGGTCAGCTCCAGTTCTTTGTAGGTGTGGGTCGCGGAGGTGTCGAGCTCCAGGATGTCACGTCGCATCGGGTCCTCCGCGGTTGGACGCCGCTCCACCCCGAGGCTAACCCGTGTCCAGCGGGCGCGACGCCTCTGTGGGGGGTCGACCGCCCGTCTCGGCGAGGAGGAGGGGCCGCTGGGGCCAAAGACCGGGAAGAGGGCACCGATTCGGACCGGGAGCGTGGTGGAGACACGCGGTCGGAAGGTCCGGGTGCGCGATGACCAGGGGGAGCGTGATTGCTTCCTCGCCGGTCAGCGTGCGGTGGTCGGCGACCGCGTGTGCTGGGTGGTGGCCCGAGGCAGCGGCGGCAAGCTGGTGTCCACGGAGCCCCGGACCACCGTGCTGCGCCGCATGGACTCCCGAGGACGCGAGCAGTTGCTTGCAGCCAACCTCCGGGGCCTGCTGGTGACGATGTCGGCACGAGAGCCCGGGTTCCGGGTGTCCCTCCTCCATCGGTACATCGTCGTCGCCCACCAGGACGGACTCGACCTGGTGTTGATCCTGAACAAGACGGACCTTGGGGTGCCCGAGGAAGTGGAGGCCCACCTGGCGCTGCTCGAACCCACCGGCCTCCGGGTGCTGCGGACCTCGGCGAAGACCGGGGAGGGCATCGAGGGGCTGCGCCGATTCCTGGCTGCGGAGGCGGAAGGCGGGCCGTGGGCACTCGTCGGCAGCTCCGGGGTGGGGAAGACCTCGTTGATCGTCGCCCTGCTCCCCGACGCGGAGGTCGGGGCCATCGCGGAAATCTCGTCCTACTGGGGCACAGGACGGCACGCGACCACCCACAGTCGCCTGTTCACCCTGCCCGACGGCGGGGAGATCGCAGACTCTCCAGGGATACGCAACCTCACGCCGGTCATCAGGGACCCGGTTGATCTCCGGCTCTACTTCCCGCGGGTCGGATCGGTGTCGTGCAAGTTCCGCGACTGCCAACACCGCCCCGAGGAAGAGGGATGTACCGCGGAGGCAGAGGTGCCCGCCCCGCTGCTCGCCTCCTACCGCTTCCTGTTGGAAGAGCTGACCGAGGTCGCCGAGACCTCCAAGCCCTAGCTTCTAAACCTGCCCCAGGCGCGGGTCCTGCGGCCCCTCGACGCCCCTGACCTCCACCCCGTGCTCCTGCAGGTACGGCACCCCGTTCGCACCGGCGTAGCCGCCATCCACCACCAGCACCCGCACGATCCCGGCGTGATGGATGAGCTTGGCGCACAGGATGCAGGGCTCGCCGGTGACGATGAGCCAGGCCCCCTTGGTGGGGACACCGTTGGCGGCGGCGTTGCAGATCACGTTCATCTCGGCGTGGTGGCACCCGATCTCCATCCGAGTGCCGGACTGCACGCCCAGGGTGTCCCGGAGGCAGGTATCGCCGCCGCAGAGCTCGCCGCCGCCTCGGGGACCCCCGTTGTAGCCGTCCATGAGGATCACGTTCCGCTCGGGATCCAGAAGCAGGGCCCCGAACTTCCGTCTTGGGCAGTTCGAGGCCTTGGCCAGCGCCAGGCACTGCTCGACCCGAATCCTGATGTGCTTGTCCTTCACCGACCGTCCTCCGCGCGGACCCTGTATCCCGTGGCCCGGGTGCGGAAGAGCCGGTATGAAGTCATTCAGCCCTCTTGTTGGTGACCCTCCCTTGCTGACACCCCTGCTGGCACTGCTACTCGCCTCCGTTCCCGCCAGTGGTGGTGCACTCGTCCTCTCCCCCCTGGTCGGACGGGACTTCGCCACCGACCAGTTCTGGGCCGGGCTCGACTTCGCGCTCCACGCGGACGGCATGCGGAAGGTGGCGCCGGTGGGTCGGATCACCCCGGGTTGGGCCATGGCGGACAGCCGACCGATGCTGTTCGCCGAAGCTGGGGTGGCGGTGGCCCTGCCCCACGACGGCGCGATCGTGCGATTGGGCGCCGCGGTCAATGGCACCCTCTTCAACGCCCCCTACCGCCTCCCCATGGAGCTCCGAGACGAGGAAGATGCACACCTCGGCATCATCCCCGGGGTGGAGTTGCTGCTGGAGTTCGAGTTCGGCGAAGCGCGTCCCTTCGTCTTCGGGGCGCGTGCCGGCGTGCGGTCCTCCTCCAGCAACTACCTGTGCCAGGACCCACACGACATAGAGAATTGCCTGGCCTGGTACACCGGTTTCTCTGGCGGCTTCCTCGGTCGCGGGGCGATCACCGAGTGGCTGTACCTGGAACTGCTCGTCGGGCCGAGCCCACACCTGACGGTGGGCTACCCGTTCTGACAGGCCTCTTCCGGGAAGCTGGCTACACCCTCAGGCCCTGACCCGAGGACAGCTGACCTTCCCAACGGTCGAGCGCCCCACGCACCTCCCCGTCCAGGAACGCCTGCACCTGCTCTGGCGCCCGACCGATGAAGGCGACCGGGTCGAGCAGCGCGTCCAGGTCCTCGTGGACCGGTGCGAACAGGGGGTCGCGTCGGATCCGGTCCAGCAGGTCGTTGTCGGCACCCCGCTCCTTCACCTCGTGGGCGGCTGCCATGGCGTGGTTGCGGATGGCTTCGTGCACCTGCTGCCGATCCGCGCCCTTCTTCACCATGGCCATGAGGATGTTCTCGGTGGCCATGAAGGGCAGCTCCGCACGGATGCGCCGTTCGATCACCGCCGGGTGGACCTCCAACCCGCCGGCGATCGCGAGCAGGGTCTCCAGGATCCCGTCCGCGGCGAGGAAGGCCTCGGCCAGGGCCACGCGCCGGTTGGCCGAATCGTCCAGGGTGCGCTCCATCCACTGGGTGGCCGCAGTCCAGGCGGTGTTCCCGGACAAGGTGATCAGGTATCGCGCCAGGGCACACACCCGCTCGGCACGCATGGGGTTGCGCTTGTAGGGCATGGCCGACGAGCCGACCTGGTGCTTTCGGAACGGCTCCTCCACTTCCTTGAGGTGCGCGAGCAAGCGTAGATCCGTGGCCATGCGGTGGGCACCCACCCCGAAGGAAGCGAGGGCCGATACCACCTCGTGGTCCACCTTGCGCGGATAGGTCTGCCCGGTGACCGGCCAGGTCCCGGGAAAACCGAAGCCCTCGGCCAGCTTGCGGTCCAAGGCCTCCACCTTCCCCGAGTCTCCGTCGAACAGCGCCAAGTAGCTGGCCTGGGTCCCGGTCGTCCCCTTGGCGCCGCGGAAACGGAGTCGCTCCCGCTGCCGCTCCAGGTTCTCCAGGTCCAACAGCAGGTCCTGGATCCACAGGGTGGCTCGTTTGCCCACCGTGGTGAGTTGGGCGGGCTGGAAGTGCGTGAACCCCAGGGTGGGCTGCGCGGCCCAACGACGCGCGAAGTCGCCCAGGCGGGCGATCACCCCGGCCAGCTTGGGGAGGAGCAACCCCAGGCCATCGCGCAACACCAACAGGTCGGTGTTGTCACCCACGAAGCACGAGGTGGCGCCGAGGTGGAGGATCGGTCGTGCCGTGGGCGCGACGTCCCCGAGGGCGTGCAGGTGTGCCATGACGTCGTGGCGCAATTGGCGCTCGTAGCGGGCAGCAGCCTCGTAGTCGATGTCGTCGAGGTGCGCGCGCAGCTCCTCCACCGCCTCTGCGGGAATCGGCAGGCCAAGCTCGCGCTGGGCCTCGGCGAGGTGGAGCCACAGCCGGCGCCAGGTCCGGAACTTGTGGTCATCCGAGAACAACGCCGCCATTTCGGCGGTGGCATACCGTTCCACCAGCGGGCTCGCGTACCGGCTCCGATCGGTCAAGGACCACCTCCACCCGTTCGGGCGGCGTAACACTCCTACCGTACTGAGCATCCACCCCGTGCATGGAGCATTTGGTGGAAGGTCTCGAATGAAGTCGGTCGTTGGATCCTGGAAGGGTGTCGCCGCCGCCCTGATTCTCGTTGGGCTCGTCGCGGCCATGACCCTGCTGCCCGCCGGGGAGTGGCTCCTGGCGGTGGTCGCCTGGGTGCAGGGTGCGGGTGCGCTGGGCGTGGTGGTGTTCGGAGTGGTGTACGTGCTCGGGGTGGTGGCCTTCGCGCCCGGCTCGGTGCTGACCCTGGGGGCGGGCTTCGTGTGGGGTCCGGTATGGGGCACCATGCTGGTGTCGCCCGTGTCGGTCCTCGGCGCTACCCTCGCCTTCCTCCTCGGCCGGACCGTGCTCCGCAGCCGCGTGCAGGAGTGGGTCGCCGGAAACGCGCGCTTCGCCGCTGTGGACGAGGCGGTCGGGCGCCAGGGCTTCACCATCGTCGGCCTGCTTCGCCTGAGCCCGGTGTTCCCCTTCGTGCTGCTCAACTACGCGCTCGGGCTCACCGGGGTGAAGACGCGTCACTACGTGCTGGCGTCCTTCCTCGGGATGCTCCCCGGCACCTTCCTGTTCACCTACCTGGGCTCGACGCTCTCGAACCTGGCGGGGGTGCTCTCCGGGGAGGCCACCCAGGACCCGGCCACGCGCTGGCTATACTGGGGGGGCCTCCTGGCCACGATCGCCGTCACCGTCGTGATCACCCGCATCGCGACCCATTCGCTCAAGCACCAGGTCGACCTTCCGGAAGACGCTGGCCGCCTGGCACTGAGCGCCGTCCCGTCCCAGGACGCTGGGAGATGAACATGGCCGCACCCCTGGTCCAGCCAGACGACGAGCACAACCGAGCACTCGTCGACAACGCCCACCCCGTCGACTGGCTCGCCCCGGTTCCCACGGATCGGTACAACATGGTGGTCATCGGCGGGGGTACCGCCGGGCTGGTCGCCGCTCTGGGCACCGCCGCTCTCGGAGGCCGGGTGGCACTGGTGGAGAAGCATCTCCTGGGAGGGGACTGCCTGAACTTCGGATGCGTCCCCTCCAAGGGGGTGATCGCGAACGCGCA
>JAFDJI010000397.1 GCA_019307545.1 Deltaproteobacteria bacterium
AGGCGGAGGTCTTGCGGGTCCGGGTCCCCCGCATGACGAGCGTGCCGAAGCAGATGGCGACCTCGGCGAGGTCGGAGGCGGCCGCCCGGATTGCGTTCACGAGGTTGGATCGCCCGTCGGATCCGGGATGGGTCAGGGGCACCTGGGCCCCAGTGATCACGATGGGTTTTCCGAGCTCCTGCAGGAAGAACGAGAGCGCTGAGGCGAGGTAGACCATCGTGTCGGTCCCGTGCGTCACGACGAACCCGTCGTAGTCGCGGTAGCGCTCGTAGACGGTCTGCGCGACGTCGACCCAGAAGGGGGGCTGCACGTTGGCACTGTCCTGCTCGCCGAGCGAGAGGGACTCGAGGTCGGCGATTTCGGCGGCCTCCGGGATCTTTTCGAGCAAGCGCACCCCGTCCTCCGAGGGCGCGAGGAAGCCGTCCGGGCTCGGGAGCATGCTGATGGTCCCGCCGGTCGTGATGAGGAGGATGCGAGGTCGCTGCATTGGGAATCGCTCCGGGCGCCGGGGCCGTGGAAGGATCTGACCCGGCCGGCGCGGGTGATCAAGCCCCCGACGTTGATCCTCTCGGGGGTCAAGGGTAGGGGGTGGCGATGTCCCCGCTCGCGATAGGCGCCATCGCCTTCTACGTCGTGCTGCTCCTCCTCATGTTGGCGTATGGGACCAACACCGTACTCTTGGTGGTGGTCCACGCCCTGAACCGCCACCGCGCCCGCCCCGCCCCGCCTCCGCCCGACCCCGCGCCCCGGGTCACGGTCCAGCTTCCCGTCTACAACGAGGAGAACGTGGTGGTGCGCCTGTTGGAGGCCGTGGGCAACCTCGACTGGCCAGCGGACCGCCTGGAGATCCAGCTCCTCGACGACTCCACCGACCGCACCCCCGAGGTGGCTGCCCCGGTAGTAGAGCGGCTGCGCGCGCGCGGGCTGGACGTGACCCACCTTCGGCGCCACAGCCGCACGGAGTACAAGGCCGGGGCGCTCAAACATGGGATGGCGCGCTGCAAGGGCGAGTTCATCGCGATCTTCGACGCGGACTTCGCGCCCACCCCAGAGTTCCTCCACCAGGCCCTCGGCCGGTTCGCGGACCCGAAGGTGGCGGCGGTGCAGGGGCGCTGGACCCACCTCAACCGGGAGCACTCGGGGCTCACCCGCGCCGAGGCCCTGGCCATCGACGGGCACTTCGGGGTGGAGCAGGCCGCCCGGTACTGGGCCGGGTGGTTCCTGAACTTCAACGGGAGCGCCGGGGTATGGCGGCGGTCGGCCATCGAGGACGCAGGAGGGTGGTCCGGGGACACCCTCACCGAGGACCTCGACCTCTCGTACCGGGTGCAGCTTGCCGGGTGGACGATGGTGTATGACCCCGACCTGGTGTGCCCGAGCGAGCTTCCGGTGGACCTGGCGGCCTTCAAGGCCCAGCAGCGGCGGTGGGCCACCGGCTCCATGCAGACCGCGCGCAAGCTGCTGCCGTCCATCTGGCGTTCCGGCGCCTCGGTCGTGGCCAAGGTCCAGGCCACCCTGCACCTCACCCACTACGCGGTGCACCTGCTCATCGCGCTCACCGCGTTGCTCTCGGTGCCGTGTGTGCTGTTCCCCGGGGCCTCGGTGGCGCCCCGCAGCCTGTGGGCCCTGCTCCTGCCCTTTGCGCTGGCGATGTCGGGTCCCACCGTGCTCCACATCTACGCCCAGCGGGTGCTGGAGGGCCGCAACGTGCGGTTCCGCGACCTCGGACTGCTCACCCTGTTCGGCATCGGCATCGCGGTGAGCAACGGCCGCGCGGTGCTGGAGGCCTTCCGGGGCTCCGGGGGCGAGTTCGTGCGCACCCCCAAGCTCGGGATCGTCTCCAAGGCGGACCGCCCGGCCACCCGATATCGCGTGGGCTCCGACGGCCTGCTCGGCCTGGAGACCGGGCTGGCGCTCTACTGCATGGCGGCGTCGCTGGGACTGGCGTGGGTCGGGGTGTACGAGATCGCGCCGTTCATGATGCTGGACGCGGCGGGGTTCGCGGCGGTGGCGTTGGTCGGGCACTCCGAGGCGAGAGCGGCGTACCAGGGGTAGAGCCCTGGTAGCGCTGGGCCGGCAGGCGCCGCAATGGCAGGAGAGCCGGGGGCTGGCTACGGTCCCCGGCTACCCGATATCCCGGTGAAACGGGGTGCTCGAGGGTTTGGAGCCCGGTGCTCAGCCCCGCACCAGAGCCGTCAGACGCTGTTTGTACGCCTCGATGCTGGCCTCTACTTGCGGGTTCTTCAACACATCCTGGGTGTGATGCCCCTCGAGCACCTCGTATCCACAGAACTTGTAGTTAGCGGGCAGATTGAAGAGCGCATCGTCCGGGGTCCTGCCCGCGAAGAGCAGCTGGGTCTTGTCCCCGAAGGCCTCCGATGGCGCATTCCAGGTAGCGGAGAGCAGGTACTTCTTGCCCTGGGACAGGCCACCTGTTCCGTATTGCTTGCTCGGGTCGCTGCGGGTGCGACCGTCGTCCTTGATGATCCTTCCCTGGCCGAGCGCCGTGGTGAAGACCTCGTCCACGTACTTCTTGTGCATCCACGGCGTGTTGAACCAGTTCACGGGGGTCTGGGTGATGACGAGATCAGCCCATTCATGATTTTCGATCTCTTCAGCCACATCGTATCCCTTCTCGATGTGCGTCATTCGCACCTCGCAGCCCAGCTCTTCGAGTGTCGTGGTGGCCACGTCAACGAGGGTTTGGTTCAGCCTGCCGTTCGAGAAGCCCTCGTAGACCTGATGAGCATTGATGATCAGTACGTTCTTGATGATCATTTGTCTCTCCCCTGGCTGCCCCCACCGTAGCCCGCACAGGCCCGATGGCGTTAACGCAATACCGCACAATATTTGCCTATTACCGCAGAAGCCTACCGGTTATGTCCTAGAATCCACTGATTACTGCCATGATGCTGCGTGCATCTGGAGATGGTGTGGAGATCGAGACATGACGCATGAAGCAGTCCCAGCTGACCCGACCTCCATGGATGAGCTGGCCTGCCTGATCAGCGGACTGTCTGTGAGTGAGGGGGTCAACCCTACCCCGTGGCGAGGGCTCATCGTGGTTCGCGCGAATCGGCCCATTGCTCGACACCAGGTCGTGTACAAGCCCTGCCTCTGTATCGTGGCCCAGGGCCGCAAGCTGGCCTATCTGGGCGACCGGGTTGTCACGTACGACCCAGAGAACTTCCTCGTGGTCTCGCTGCAGCTCCCCATAGAGGCCGAGATTGTCGAGGCGACCTTCGAGCGACCGTTTCTGGCACTCGTGCTCGAGATCGATCCTGCGATGGTCAGCCAGTTGATTCTGGACATGGAGGAAGCGGACCCGGCCTCCGACACGATCCGCCGACACCAGCCGGCAATGACCACATCAACGACGGACGAGCCGTTCATCCAATCGGTCATCCGCTTCTTTCGGACACTCGAAGATCCGGTGGACCGGCGGATCCTGGGCCCCGCGGCGGTCCGCGAGATCTTCTATCGCGTCTTGCTGAGCGAACAGGGTGGTTCTCTGGGCATGCTCGCACACCGGGACTCGAACACCCACCGAGTCTCGCGAGTGCAGCGCTTTCTCGAGGAGAACTATGCCGAGCGTCTCGACATCAGCACCATCGCTCACAGCTCCGGGATGAGCGAGTCGACCCTGCACCACACCTTCAAGGCAGTCACATCGCTCTCTCCGATCCAATACCTGAAGAAGGTCCGCCTGCATCAGGCACGTCTGATGATGGCCCACACCGGACTCAGCGCAGGAGAGGCTGCATTCCGGGTGGGCTATCAGAGCGCGTCGCAGTTCAGCCGTGAGTTCAAGCGGTTGTTCGGGGTCTCGCCGAGTCGGGCTGCTGACAGCTTGCTGGGGTGAAGCAGTGTGTCACGATGGTAGCCCGGATGCATCACCACGTCAGTGGAGTGCAGCCGGGTGCCCAAGGCCGCCCTCGATCAAGGCCTACTCGAAGTGCGTGTCGTAGGCCTCGACCAGTTCGCGATGCGCGGCGAGCTGTTCCTGGGCGGCTGCCGGGTCCTTCTCTTCTCCGATAGCCTGCACCGCGGGTATGAACTCGCCAAGGAACACGTGGAGCTGGTCGTGTGCGGGACCCCTCATCGTGCATCCGGCAATCAGCCCCTTCAACTGCTCGTCCAGGCCTCTTCCGAGCGCCACGGCATCCTCGGCCGAGCCGATCTCGGCGTCGTGGACCAGGCTACGGATCTCGCCAAACGCGTCCCGCGTGTGGTCGTCCATCGGCCACTTCTTGCCGTCATCCAGCTCCAGTCCCACGGACGGAGCAGCGTCGTGACCGGGTGGGTCCACACGAACGGGCGCTTCTTCATGGGCTTGCAGGTGCTCCTCCGCGAGAGGCTCAGCGGAGCCTCCGCAGGCGGTGAGCAAGAGCGTGGCAGCCCAAACCGGGTGCATCCGGGTCATGATGTGCATCCTCCTCGTGCTCGAAACCGAGCACCGCGTCGTCTGCGTAACGGACCAGAAACGTCCGGCCCCGAAAACGAGGCCTCGATGGGCTGGCCCGCA
>JAFDJI010000398.1 GCA_019307545.1 Deltaproteobacteria bacterium
TCTTCAGCTCCTCACCGCCCAGCAGCGCCGGGCGGCAGGGCACTATGCCGATTTTCAGCGCTACCTTGCGGCCGCGTGGAAGTCGGTGGACAAGGCCGCGTCTCCCGCATTCGCCGCGGACATCGCTCGCCTGTACGGGCTCAGCCTGCAGATGTCGGGGAAGATGCGGGAGGCGGGTACCTGGTATCGGCGCGGGTGGGAACTGGCGCGCACCTCCGGTGACGGGACCGCCATGGCCAATGCCCAGGTGGGGCTCGCGCGGTACGCGCTTGCGGACGGCTCGGTGCTCGAGGCCGAGAAGATGAGCGACAGCTCGGTGCGCTTCTTCGAGGAGGTCGGAGACACGCGGGGGCTGTCCATTGCCCTTCCGGTATGGGTGGATGCCCTGCGCCTGCAGGGTCGGTTCTCCGAAGCCCTCGCTGCCCTGCGCATGCGCCTCCCTGCCATGAAGGCGGGGGAGGCGCCGACGTACTACGTTCGGCTCGCCCTGGCGAATGCCTGGTGTGAGGCGGACCTCTGCCGTCTCGGACGGGCGCAGGAGGGTGTGGACGAGTTGGTGTCTACCCTCCGGAAGGGGGAGCACCTCCATTTGCGCCTGGAGGCGGATCTGCTTGCGGGTCGGGTGCTGGTGGACTCGGGGCAGTGGGAGGAGGCGGTCGAGGTCCTCCCGGTGATGATCGAGCGTGCCGAGGAGGCCGAGTTGGTGTTCCTGGCCGAGCATGCGCGAGCGCTGTGGGCGGAGGCGCTCGCGGCACTCGGCAAGCTCGACGGTGCCCGGGCCCGGTTCCGGGACGCCTTGACCCGGGTGCAGGCATATGGCGACATGTCCACCCTTGCAGCCATCTGTGCGGCGAGGGTGCGCGCAATGGCAGAGCACGACGACCCGAACGACCTCTTCGAATCCCTTCGGGAATGGATGGTGCAGAACAAGCTGTACGCGCTCCAGGTCGAGTTCCTCATCGCACGGGCCCGCCACCGCGCTGCGAAAGGCCTGGATGCCAGCTCCGATTGGCAGGAAGCGCGAGCATGCCTCGAGGCGGTCACCCAGCGACTCGACGATACCGAACGCGCCGTGTTTCGCGTGCATCCCTGGTCGCGCGCCGTGTTGCAGGGCGAGGCCTGATGCAGGAGTACACACCGCTCGACCAGCGCGCACGGCTGCTGTTCTATCTGCAGGCGATTTCCCGGTTGATGTTCCTGTGGCTCCCGATGGTGGCGATCATGGCGGGGGTTTTGGTGGCCCTCGTGTCCGTGGTCGGCGGGCTGGTGGCGGGAGCGGTGTTGTCGTTCCTCCTGTTCCTGGCCGCGGTGTGGTTCCCGAGCCTCGCTTTCGACCGCTGGGGCTACATGGTCCGCGCCGACGAGGTCCTCATTACGCACGGGGTGCTCGTGCGTCGGGTGACCGCCATCCCGGTGAGTCGCATCCAGCACGTGGACACGCGCCAGGGCCTGATCGAGCAATGGATCGGGTTGGCACGGGTGAAGGTCTTCACCGCCTCCGGCATCGGAGGGGACGGCGTGATCCCGGGGTTGGCACTCGAGGACGCAGAGGATCTCCGCGACCGCCTGGTGAGTTTGGGCGGGGGCGACGATGGCGTCTGAGTCGGTGGAGGAGCCGGACGACGTCCAGTTCCCCTGGCGGTCGCTCCACTCCGCCTCGGTCGCCGTGAACCTCATTCCTCGGGCGTGGCGGGTCGCACGCTCTGCCTGGCCGCTGTTTCTGGCGCTGTTGTACGGCGGCCGCTCGGACGAAACCGGGCTGGTCGACCTTGCAGTGCTGTTCCTGTTCTTCGGGTCGGCGTTCGGCGCCTCCGTGGTGCACTACCTGACGCTCCGGTATCGGGTGCACGGTGGGCGGCTGGAGATCTCCAGCGGGCTGTTCAATCGCCAGATGCGGGTGATCGCCCCCCAGCGCATCCAGAACGTGGAAATGGTGAAGAACCTCTTCCAGCGCGCCGCGGGGCTGGTGGAAGTGCGGATCGAGACCGCCTCGGGCACCGAGGTGGAGGGGCTGCTCTCCGCCCTGGGCGTGCCCCAGGCGAAGGAACTGATCGATGCACTGGAGAGCGTGCGTCGGGCTGCCGGCTCCGAGCCGGTGGGCGAGGAGGAGGAGGGCGAGCTCCTGGCCCGTAACGGCTTTGGCGATCTGTTCCGCTATGGGGCGACGGCGACGCGATTCGGGGCGGGGGCTTTGGTCGTGTTCGGGCTGGCGATGGAGGGGATGCAGATGCTCGATCCCCAGGACGTGGAGGAGGTGGGCGGCTTCCTGTCCGGCTCCGGGCTCGTTCTCGTCGGGATCGTCGTGCTCACGGGAACCTGGCTGCTTGGTACGTTCACCGCCGTGGTCCGCCACCACGGCTTCCAACTGGTCCAGCGCGGAACGCATATGGTGGCCAGCGAGGGTCTGTTCACCCAGCGGCGGGTGGAGCTTCCGCTGGGGAAGATTCAGCTCGTCACGGTGCGCGAGCCGCTGCTACGCCGCCTGGTCGGCTTCGGTTCCGTGCATATCGAGACCGCCGCTGCGCGAGAGCAGGCAGGGGGGACCGTATCGGCGGAAGCGATGGTGCCAGTGGTCGAAGCGCGTCTGCTCGGAGAGTTGGTCCACCGAGCCATACCGGCCGCCGAGACGGATCTTTGGGAGTGCAAGCTGCGCCCGCCCCACCCGAGAGCGCTCGTGCGAAGGCTGATCGGCGGTGGTGTCCGTGCGCTCATCCTCACCGCCGTGGTCGCCTGGTGGTTCTGGCCCTGGGGGCTGGTGGCGCTCGCCTTCTTGCCCATAGCGCTGGTCACGGCCTGGCTGGATCACCGCCACATGGGGTGGCTGGCGACCGACCGGGTGGTGGTGGCGCGCCAGGGCTACATCGATCGGCGCACCGCGATCCTCTCCCAGGAGAAGGTGCAGTCCCTGGAGGTCACCCAGGGTCTGATCCGACGGCGGTGGGGTCTGGGGGTCCTCACGCTCCGCGTCGCGGGCTCCGCGGTGTCCCTGCCGGACCTTGGATGGGAGGAGGCGCTCGCCCTGCAGGAGGAGCTGCTCAGGCTGCGTCGGATTCGGGTGGACGCGGACGCGTGAGCCACAGCTCGAACAGGAGCGCGCCCGCCGCCAGGGCGATGATCCAGCTGAGAGGCGACGGGGAGGCGAGGACCAGCAGCATGGAGACCATGAGTAGCCCCCACGCGCCCCACCGGCGGCCGAACGCGTAGCCCAACGCACTCGTGGCTTGCACCACCGCTACCCAGATCATCACTGCCGAGGTGACGAGGATTGCCCCGGTGAGCAGCGAAAGCTCTCCGTAGAAGCCCTTTTCCCATCGGGCGTTGAGCTGCGCCTGCAACAGGAGCGCGATCCCACCCAGGATGATGGTGGCAGCCAGGAAGGTGTGCAGAGTGGAAACGACAACCCTGGTCATCTGGGCAGCTAACTCGTTACTCGGCAGACGGAGGAACGTGAAGTGGAGGCATGGAAGCTGACCGTGTGGTCTCGATACCGGGCGTCCATCGACGAGGTGTGGGACCAGAAGACCGACCCGCACGCGCTGGCTCGGGAGTTCCTCCCCTGTCTCCACCTGCGGGTAGACGACGTGGAAGGACTGCGGCAAGCGCTCCGCGAGGCGGGGTGCGGGACGTTTGCTGGGCGGGTCACGGGTCCGATCGGGTTGATCGGGCTCTCCTGGCCCCTGGAGGTCCGCGAGACCCGTCCGACCGTGTTCTACTGCGATGCCTCCCACAACCGCCTGTTCACCGAGTTTGTGCACCAACACCGGTTCGAGCAGACCCCGGCCGGGTTGGTTCGGTACGTGGACGAGGTGACCTTCACCCCTGCGTTCCGGCCCAGGCGGCTGGTGGCGGAGGTCATGCGCGCGCTGTTCGTCCACCGGCACCGCCAGGCGGCCCGGGAGCTTCGGGTCGACGGAGACGCGGTGGCGCGCACCTGGTTGCGTCGGGTGAGCGCGCCCCTGCGAGCGGGTGGGGCGACGTCCGTGTAAGGCTGGGAGATAAGCGAGGACCCTGGATGAAGCTCCTTCGATTTGCTGCCCTGGTCGTCCTGGCGCTCCCGGCCTGCAAAGGGGCGCCAGAAGCCCCGGACACCATCGAAGAGATGATGAACTTCGGCTTCGTCTACTTCGACGAGGACGTCGAGGTGATGGCCGACCTGGCCGACAACCTCATACCCTTCGTGGCGAGCCACCTCGAGGAAGCCGAGGAGGGCTGGGAGGTCAGCTCGCTGAGTGCCGAGGACCTGATCGCCGTGGGTGTCGAGGCGCCAGACGTCGAGGACGTCATCGGCGCCGCGTCCAGCGCCCTCTACGTGAGCGACATCGATGATGTGGCCATGGCCATCACCTGGCCCGAGAAGGGAGAGGTCTTCGACCACATCACCGAGTTCGACGTCACCGAGGCCACCGACCTCGACTGCTTCCTGGACCACGAGTGTGATTCCTTCGAGTTCACCGTGGACCAGGTCGCGAAGGCGAGCATCCTCGGCGATGCGATCCAGACCGTCACCCAGCAGCACCGGTGGAT
>JAFDJI010000048.1 GCA_019307545.1 Deltaproteobacteria bacterium
GCTACAAGCCCCTGCGCCGCGGCCTCCTCGTATCCAGAGGTGCCGTTGACCTGTCCGGCGAGGTACAGCCCGGGGACCTCGCGATGCTGCAGGTCGTGGCCCAGGTCTCGCGGGTCGGAGAAGTCATATTCCACCGCGTAGCCTGGCTGGAGGACGACCGCGTCCTCCAATCCCTGGATGGAGCGGATCATGGCCTCCTGCACGTCGACCGGAAGGGAGGTGGGGAGGCCGTTCGGGTACACCCGAGGGGTGTTCAGACCCTCCGGCTCCAGGAACACCAGGTGCCGCTCCCGCTGGGGAAAGCGCACCACCTTGTCCTCGATGGACGGGCAGTAGCGGGGGCCCGTACCCTCGATCCGCCCGGTGTACAGGGGTGACCGGTCCAGGCCCCCCCGGACGACCTCGTGGGTGGTGGCGTTGGTGTAGGTCACGTGACAGTCGACCCGAGGCAGGCGCGGTTGCGGCGGTCCGAAGGAAAACCGGCCCTCGGGCACGGTGTCCTCCTGCACCCGCACCCGGTCCCAGTGGATGGTGCGACCATCGAGGCGCGGCACGGTCCCGGTCTTCAGCCTCCCCAGTCGGAGTCCGAGGTCGGTCAGCCCGTGGGCGAGACGATGGGACGCGCCCTCGCCAATGCGTCCGCCGACGGTTCGGTCCTCACCGCAGTGAAGGACTCCGGCCAGGAACGTGCCGGTGGTGAGGACCACCGCCGGTGCCCACAGCACCGAGCCGTCCGCCAACTCCACCCCGGCGACCCGACCCCCACGGGTGCGCACCGCGGCGACCTCGCCCTCCACGAGGTGCAGATTCGCCGTGGCCTCCATCCGCTGGCGCATGAGGCGCGGGTACAGGTCGATGTCCACCTGGGCGCGAGAGGACTGGACTGCCAACCCCTTGCGGGTATTCAGCCGGCGAAACTGGATGCACGCCGCGTCGGCCACCCGCGCCATCACCCCACCGAGCGCGTCGATCTCGCGCACCAGGTGGCCCTTCGCCAGGCCACCCACCGCGGGATTGCAGGACAAGCGTCCGATGTGTCCCCGATCCAGGGTCACGCACGCGACCCGCCGGCCGAGACGGGCGGCCACTATTGCCGCCTCGCAGCCGGCGTGTCCCGCACCGACCACCACCAAATCGAAGGGTTCACCCATGAACGCTCCCGCAGGAACGCACCCCTAACCCACCACTACAGCAGGTTCTCGGGCTCCGCTTCTGCAAGCCTGGGGTCACAGGGCCAGACCGGGGCGACCTCACGGGCAAGGGCACGCGCCAGTTCCCGCCCCACCCGCGACGGGTCGCTTCGCCGGGAGAGCACCGCCTCGAAGGCGTCGCGATAGCGCAAGACCACTTCTCCGTCCGAAGCGACCAGGGCCATCCCGACCCGCGCGGTCACCCGGTAGGGCTCGTCGGCGTGGTCGACCACCACCGGCCCGATCTCGGTCCGGACGATGTCACCCGGGAAGGCCTCCATGCTGAGGGGAGACCCGACCAGCCTGTCCACCCACACGAACAGCGAGGCGTCGCCGCCGATGTGGCGGGCGAGGTCGGAAAGGGCGTCCTCGAGGTTGATCCGGCCGCGGAGGGCGGCGAGGATCCGGTCACGACCACCACTCGGGAACGCTCCGACACGGAAGTGGCCATCACAAGCGCGCCCCAACTCCCCGTGCACCGCACCGGGAAGCGCGAGTCCCACCGCGCTGGGAACTGCCGCCAACTCACGGGTGCGTTGGGCGCGCGACGCCAGCCGAAATCCCGGCAGCCCCGCGCCGAGGAAGGTCTCCCGCACCAGCACCGGGCTCTGCACGTCCGCCACCACCGGAAGGACGCGGACCTCGCCGTAGGTGGGGCGCGCGGCGAAGTCCCAGGACACGGTCGGCCGGACGGGGCCGTCGAGATGATGGGGTGCGCATCCCGCGAGCAGCACGGCGAGGGGGATCCAGCGCATACCACCTCCCATCCCGACAAGCATGGCACACGGGACGTCCAGACGCCGTAAAACCCCGGTCACTGTCCCTGTGCCCCCATGGTCAATCTCGCTCGAAGACCCAGGTGCCGTCCTCGGGTTCCCAATTGGACACCGCCAGGTCCAGTTGTCGGGAGCGCGCCCAGCGAACGTCCACCTCCACTCCGGACGGGACGGTGACGTAGCCGTCCCCCACCGCCGCGTCGGGCGGGTCCAGCTCCACCACCCGCGACCCGCGTGGAATGGCCACCAGCCCGGTTCCTGCCGCGCACCCGGGCTCCTCGTGCAGGCCATCCATGTCGTGCCAGGCAAAGGCCTCGATCACCGCATCGGTGGCCGACCGGTAGCTCGCCACTTCGGCGAGGACGCCATCATGGTTCGACCACACCTCCACCCGGCCCCACCACGACCCGAGCACCGCATCCAGGTCCTCGTCCCCATCCACATCGACCAGGGAAACGGCGGAGGCGTACATTGGGTCGCCGGGTCGGATCCAGCACGGCTGCCAGGCCTGCCCACAGTAGAGCGTCGCGATGCCGACCACGGTGTCGCTCACCAACAGGTCGGGAAACCCGTCGCCGTCCACGTCTCCGAAGTCCAGGGAGTTGCCGCCAAAGACCGCGCCCCCGGCCTCCCAGTCCGGCAAACCAGGGTATCCGTCCGCGTTGTCGTACCGGGCGTGCGGCGCCCCCTCGCGCGCGAACACCAGGTCGAGGTCCGCGTCCCCGTCCACGTCCAGGAACGCGACATCCAGGGAGAAGGCGGCCTCGGAGGTCCACACCGGATTGGCCCCGAGCGACCCGGCCACGTTCTCGTAGAGCCGGTCAGGCGCTGGGACTCCCTCGTAGGGCTCCCCCACCGCCACCGCAAGGTCCAGGTCGCCGTCCCCGTCGCCATCCCCGAAGGCGAGGGAGAAGCTGTGGAAGCCACCCACGGTCCAGTCCGGCAAGGCGCCCGGTCCGGCCGGACCCCCATGGTAGAGGTCCACCCCGCCTGGGGCCCCGAACCCGTCGTCTCCCAGGTACCGGGACACCGCGATGTCGGCGGTTCCGTCCCCGTCCACGTCCCCGAGAGAGAGATGGCCGTAGTACGCCTCGGTGTCACTGCGCCAATCGGGGGTGGTCGCGAGCACTCCATCGGCGTTCCCGAGGTGCACCGAGACCGGACCGGGGACCATGTCGTTCCCAGAAGCAACCACCAGGTCCATCCACCCATCGCCGTTCACGTCGCCCCATCCGAGGCCCGTTCCGTAGGTCCGCTCGTCGGAGATCCAGCCCGGCGAGCGGGGCAGGGGACTCACCGCGGGCGCATCTGCCCTCGGCGTGCAGGCATCGTCATCGCCCGTCTCCGAGGCCTCTGGGTCGCAGCCGAGCAACCCCACCAACAACGGCAACAGAACGGTCATGGCAATACCCAATACACTGCCGCCATGTCGAGGCGCACCACCGACGACGATTTGCCCCGCCAGTACCGGCTCCTGGAGGTCCCCGATGCGGGGACGGGGATGCGCCTGGACCAGTTCCTCGCCAGCAGGTTCGGTACTCGCTCGCGGACCGAGTTGGTGCGGGGCATCCGCCGCGGCCTGGTAACCGACGAGGCCGACCGGCCGCTCCGACCCTCGGCGACCGTTGCGGCTGGACAACGCCTTCGCCTCTACCTGCCGGGGATCGCGCCAAGCTCTACACCGCCGCCGTTTCCGCCCATCCTCTACGAGGACGACCGCGTCGTGGTGCTCGACAAGCCTCCCGGGCTCCCGTGCCACCCCGGGGGCACCGCGTTCACCTGGGCGGTGGTGGGCCTGGCGCGGACCCGGTGGCCCGACAGGTGCGCGGACCTGGTGCATCGGCTGGACAAGGAGACCTCGGGTGCGTTGGTCCTCACCAAGGATCGCGAAGCAAACGCCTATTTAAAGCGGGTGTTCAAGGAGGGCGGCGCCGTGAAGGAGTATGTCGCGCTGTGTCGCGGCCACGTCCCTTGGGAACACCGGGTGATCGACGCCCCCATCGGTCCCGCCGAGGGTCCCATCCGCATCCAACGCGCGGTGCGGCCGGACGGCCTCTCCGCGTTCACCGAGGCGTGGGTCGAGGCCCGCACGATTGGCACCGACCCACCGCTCACCCGGCTCCGCGTGCGACTTCACACCGGGCGGACCCACCAGATCCGAGTCCACCTCGCCCACATCGGGCACGGGATCGTGGGAGACCGCATGTACGGCGTCCCCCCAGCGGTATTCCTCCACTACTATGAAGAGGGGCTGGACGATTGGGTGGTGGAGCAAGCGGGTGCACCCCGACACGCCCTGCACGCCGCCAGCATCAGGTTTCCGCACCCCGATGGCACCGAGGTCTCGGTCGAAGCCCCCCTTCCAGCCGACATGGCGCGGTGGTGGGCGGACCCCGCGCTGCTACCTTGCGGCGGTCATTCCGACAGATGCGATTAGAATGGGAAAAGACGTCTTTGTGCCATTGGGTTAGCACTCTCACCAGGCTTCAATGACAGGATTGCCCAGATGCTCACTCGCGTCGCGCGCGTAGTGCTCGTGCTACTTGTGGGGGCGTTGCCCCTTGCAGTCGCCTCCGCCCAAACCCGTATCTGCACCTACGAGATCCCCGACTGGATTGCCGATCTCGATGGAATCGAGGCCGTCTTCCGCGAGGCAGACACCAAGGAGGCCGGAATCCTCATCGAGGTGATGAACCGGGACTTCGAGTGCCTGCGCGAACCGGTTCCGCCAGAGCAGTTGCTGCGGTACGCCCAATACCGCGCCTATCGTGCCTTCCACACCCAAGATGCCGATGGCAGCGTGATGTGGGGAAGGGTCGCCGCGTTCATAATGCCCGGGGCGGGCTACCCGGAGTGGGTGCCCGAGACCCACCCCCTTCGAGAACAACTCGAGTGGGAGGACCCCACCGAGATCGTCACCGATGAGGGGAAGTACATCCAGCACCCCAAGAAGGGCGGGGTGTTTCTGAACGGACGCTTCCTCACCTCGCCCACGAGGCCGGTCGAGGTGCCGGTGCTGATCCAGGTCTTCGACAAGGCCGGGAACCGGGTGGAAGCCTACTGGCAGGATGGGCCGTTCCCGGAGCGGTACCTCACCGACAACGCGGCGGTCGTCGCGAAGTACGTCCCGCCCCGGTGGTGGGTGCCCTCGGCGAGCGTGGCCACCGCCATTGCCGCAGCCCCGACGCCCGAACCCGTGGTCGAGCCCGAACCCGTGGTCGAGCCCGAACCCGTGGTCGAGCCCGAACCCGTGGTCGTGGTCGAGCCCGAACCCGTGGTCGAGCCCGAACCCGTGGTCGTGGTCGAGCCCGAACCCGTGGTCGCAGTCCAGCCCGAGCCCGTGGTCGCGCCCGACGACCCGCTTCCCCAGGTCACCCGGGCGGCAGACCTCTCCTCTGCGGCCGCACCGCCGCGCAGCGACGCAGACTGCCCCGAAGAGGCCGTCACCGCAGCCTCCATCGCCGAAATCTCCACCACAGCCACCCAGGCCTTCGCCGACACGGACCGCGACCAGTTCGAGGCCAGCTTCGATGCACTTCGGGTGAACATCCCCTGCCTCACCGAGATCATGGACCCGGCTGGCGTAGCCGTGGTCCATCGCCTGTACGCCTACCGCGCCTTCGTGGACGGCAACGACCCGGCCACCCTCCGTTCCTTCCAGAGCGCCCTGGCCCTGGACCCGGAGTACGTCCTGCCCGAGAGCATCGCCCCCCCTGGCGGTCCCCTGTTCAACATGTACGAGCGGGGACGCGTCAGCCCCGAGGTGTCCCGGGTCGGGTTCGGCGAACCGGCGGGCATGGTGGGGTACGTCGACGGCGGCACGAGCGCGCGGCGGCCGATCTCGGCGCCGGCAGTCATCCAGCTTCGAAACGACACCGGGGAGGTGCACTGGTCGGCCTACCTCACCCCGGTGGACCCGCTGCCGGACTGGCTCCCTTCGGTCAAGGAGGCCCTCATGGCCTCTGTCGGCGAGGTGGTGGTCGACGAGTTCAAGGAGCTGCGCCTCTCGCAGGAAGCGCGGCGGGAGCAGCTCCAACGGGAGCGCGGCCGGCTCCTGGCCGAAGCGGAATCTGCGTTCACGCTCACCGCCGAGCAAGCGCGTGCGGGAACCGACGAGGGAAGGCAGGCACTCGAGGGCTACGTCGCCAAGTATGACAACGCCACCGTCCGACTCGACGACGGCGCAGCAGACGTCGTGGTGCCGCAGGTGGCCGCGGCCCGCGCCTGGCTCCAGGTGTACGGCGCGGAGGACGCCGAAGGGCAGGTGTCCGAGCACGCCGAGAAGGTGGAGGTCGCGCGCACCGAGGTCCGCGCCACCGCGTCGGGGGAGTGGACGCGCACCGAGCGACTCATCGCCGAAGCCGACTACGAGAGCGAAGAGGCGGTGGTGGCCTTCGTCGGCAAGTACGACGACGCCCAGGTGGAGGTGGGAGAGGCCGCCGAGAGAGTGTTCGTCCCCGAGGTGGATGTCGCCCGGGATTGGGTGCAGATCTACGCCCTGGCAGACGAGAAGCTCCCCGACACCGCCGACTCCTTGAAAGTGGTCCTGGAGATGGCGGAGGAGCGCAAGGAACTCGACATCGTCATCATGCAGCGGATCTCCACCGAGACCGCCTCGCTCATGGTCCGCGCCCGAGACGACTGGACCGCCGCGATGCGGGTGGCCGAGGTCAGCACCGACGCCGGCCGGGTTTCGGTCGAGCGCTTCGTCGAGGAGTACGCAGACGCCGCCGTAGAAGTAGAGGGGCAGCGCATCCCGGTCACCATCCCCGAGATCGCGGACGCCCAGGCCTGGCTCGCCAACCCCCCTTCATCCGAACCCGAAGTGGCCGAGGTCACCCCCTTGCCCACCGAGCCCATGCCCACGGTCCGGCGAGGGAAGAGAAAGGCCCGCCTCATGGGCACCGCCATCGGGCTGGGGACGGCCGCCGGCGCACTGTACGGCGGCTCCTGGCTCACCCGCTCCCTCTACAACAACGATCCCGACGACGCGACCTACTACCTGACCAACGGCACCTACATCGCGTCGATTGCCCTGGGCACTACCGCGGCTGGGTTCCTCCTCGGCGCGCTCACCACCCCCAAGGAGTCCAAGTGATGCAGTTTCGAACCGCCCTGGCGGCGCTGGTCCTCTTCGCGGGTTGTGACCCCTTCATCTCTCCCGCGAAGCACCGAGACAACATGGGCACTGGGGGCAACGTCCAATTCGACGACACCGGCGGCACAAGCCACTTGGACGACACCGGGGAACCCCGCGATGATACCGGTGGTGGCGAGGACACCTCGCCGACCCACGCCGAGTACCCGGTGCCCTGGCACATGGCCGCGGCGGCGGTGTTCGGGTACGACACGACCTCCAACGAGATCCGTAGCTACAACGTGGACGACAATGGGGTCGGCGGTCTCATGCATCCCACCGTGCTCGTGCAGTTCATGGAGCAGGGTGGGCTGCAACCCGGTCCCGTCATCTGCACCATCCTCATCCGGCAGGAGAGCCCCTCCTTCGCCACCGACCTCGGCGACGCGGCGGTGTCGTTGGGGTGGATGGTCGACTGGACCAAGACAACGGTCGAGCACGATTGTGAGGGCAAGCTGGACCCCGAGCACTGGGGTACCGATCTCGAGGCGTCCCTGGCCGACGTCGGGATCGGGGTCGGGATCACCGGCACGGCGGATGCGAACCTGATCGCGGCGGCACAGGCACAGGCCGAAGCGAACGACCTCGACTTCGAAGCGTTGTATGCGTCGTGGATGGTGGGCGCGAGGTTCTACCTGGAGGCCCTCGGCACGGTCGAAAACGGCGCCAACGAGTTCTGGTACGCGCGCGGAATGCAGGTCGACTCCAGCTTCAATGTGTTGTGGAACGACCTCAATAGCGACCAGATGTGGCAGCAAGCCGCTGAGCCGGCGGTCTTCCACCCCGCGGAGAACCTCCTGAGCCCCGACGGCAACCTGCCGAGTGGGGCCTACCTGGTGGACCCCGGGTTCGTGCTCGCCTTCGGGGCTCCCCTGCACGAGCTGCTCTTCCCCTGATCCGCCGAAGGCCCCCTACTTCAGCTTGCAGAGGCGGAACCCGGCATCGCAGTTCACCGTGGCCGTGCGACCCTTGGGGATGGTGACCCGCCCTGCAGGCGCCAGCCCGCGACCGTGGAAGTCCGCCTCCACGTCGTAGGTCCCCGCCTTCACCGATGTGGGAAGCGGCACCCGCTTCCCATCCACCACCAGCACCGCAGCCGCAGCCCCACCGACGAGGCCGACCTCCACCTTCGCTGGGGGAGCGGGACGGGGGCGAGGCGGAGGCGGTGGGGGCTCCGGCTCGGGTTCCGGCTCGGGCTCGGGCACCTCTGCCACGGTCGCGGTGTCTTCCTCCGGTTCCGGAGGGGGTGCTGGCTCCGGAGCCGCGACGACCTCCGGCGCTACGGGCGCGGTCCCCCCGAACTGGGAGACCGCGAGCACGACGCCGCCTACCATCACCAGCCCGAGAAACACGATGACCAGCAACACCGCGCCGAGCAACAACGTGCGGCGGCGCCGTAGCGGGCTGGCATCCGTGGTCGCGGTGTCCGGTGCCGGCGGGGTCAGCTCCTTTGGGAATGGATCCTCCTGGGGAGCGGCCGCGCTGGAGCGCTCAGCGAGCTCCGCTGCCGAGAGCTGGCGCACGTCGTGACCACCCGTGGTCTGCTCCACCAGCAGGGTGCCCGACAGGTCCGTGTCCTCGACCAGCTCCCGGTTCTCCAGCAGGGGCGGGACCACGTGCTCGGCCCAGTCCGAGAGCTGGGGCTCGTCGAAGAGGCGTTGCAGCTTGTGGGCAATACGCTTGAACTCTTTCGCGTCGAGCCGATCCTCGTGCTCGAAGGCGAGCGCGTCCTCCAGGAACGCGCAGAGGTCATCCGCGGCCTCTCCGTCGTGCGTCAGCGCGTGTATCTTGTCGGTGATCTCGTCCAAACGTTCCCGATGGCGCTTCTCGCTGGCAATCGGCTTCTCCCAGAACTCGCCGGTGAGCATCTCCGTCAGGACCACCCCGAGCGCGTACACATCGCTGGTGTGGGTGTCTATGAACTCCAGTCGCTCCGGCGCCATGTAGGGCAGCGACCCGAACATCATCTCCTGGGTCTTGGCCTCCCGGGTGTCGAAGTTGGCCTTGGCGATACCGAAGTCGAGGACCTTCACCTCCGCACGCCGGGTGAGCTGGATGTTGCCGGGCTTGATGTCCCGGTGGAGCAGGTGGAGCATCTCGCCCTGTGGGCCTGGCGTCTCCCAGGCGACGTGCAGCGCCGAGGCCACCTCCTCTACGATCTCCAGCGCCGGACCGACCGGGACGGGCCCAACGACCTGCACGAGCCGCCGGAGGTCCACTCCCTCCACGTACTCCATCACGACCGCCCAGCGACCGCCCAGCTGCACCAGGCCGTCCACGTTCACGATGGCCCGGTGCCTGAGCAGCCCCAGTACACGAGCCTCGTCCCGCAGACGCTGGGTGATCTCCTCCACACCCGAGACCTCGGGGTTGAGGATTTTCAAAGCCACCTGCTTGGAGAAACCACCGGCGGCCTTCAACTCGGCCCGGTACACCGTGCCGAAGCGCCCTTCCCCAATGCCTCGTGGACCTGGTAGGTACGCCCTTCTTGGATCATGGGGACAGCATATCAATGCGAGGGAACACTGGCAGGCCTCCAGGGGTCGGAACTCCGTAGTGTGCCCCTGTGGTAGGCTCTTCTCCAGGTTCCGGGCTCGTCTCCAGACCTGCCCCTGCAGCGAGGTTAAGCCATGTTGCCCCTTCGCTCCTGTGTCCGGTTCGTGTTTGTGTTGGCCCTCCTCATCCCCGCCACGGCCTTCGCGCAGATGCGTATCTGCGTGTACACCATCGAGGACTGGGTCCAGGACGTGGACGAGATCCAGGCCAATCTCATCGTACCGGAGGAAGAGACGCCGAATTTCAAGGAGGCTGGCATCCTCATCGAGGTCATGGACCGGGAGTGGGAGTGCCTGGTCAGGCCTGTGCCACCCGAGGAGATCCTCCGCTACGCGCAGATCCGCGCCTACGTTGCCTTCCATTCCGGCGACCCGGACGAGGCTCTCCGCTGGAACCGGGCCGCCCAGTTCATGGACCCCTCGGCAGCGTTCCCCGACTGGGTCCCAGAGTGGCACCCCCTCCGCGAACAGCTGGAATGGGAGGACCCCACCGAGATCACGACTTCCGAGGGCAAGCACATCGCCCACCCCAAGAAGGGCGGCGTGTTCATGAATGGTCGGTTCCTCACCGCGGCCACCGCACCCGAGGAGGTCCCCACCTTGGTCCAGGTGTACGACAAGAAGGGCGCCCGGGTGGACATCCACTGGCAACAGGGATCCTACTTCAAACCGGCCCTCGTCACCGAGGAGGCCGTGGTGGCCAAGGCGCCGAAGTGGTTCATACCGCCGGCACCCCTCTCCGGGCCCGCCGTGGCGGCTGCAGACGTCGAGGAGGAGGCGGTGATGGAAGAGGCGCCTCCCGTGGAGGAGGAGGAGCCCGTCGCCGAGGAGCCGGAAGAGGCGCCTGTCGTGGTGGAGGAGGAACCCGAGGAGGAGGAACCCGCGGCCGAGGAACCTGCCGAGGAAGCGCCTCCAGAGGAAGAGGTCACCGAGGAAGAGCCTGCTCCCGAGCCCGAGGAGGCCGAGACGGCCGAGGTGCCGCCCGAAGCGGTCGAGGAGGAACCCGCCGAGGAGGCCGTGGCTGAAGCCGAGCCTGCCGCGCCCGCCGAAGTGACCACGGTCGCGGCTGGCGCCGCATTCGCGGCCCTGGTGGGAACCTCCGATGCCTGCCCCGAGAAGACGACCCTGGCGGCGCTCCAAGAGGCCACGGCCAAGGGCGTGACCGCCTATGTCGACAATGACAAGAGCGGGCTGGACAAGGCCTGGACTGCAGCGAAAGAGAGCGCCTCCTGCCTGGGCGAGCAGGCGGATCCCGGAACGGTCGCGGCACTGCACCGGCTGCACGCCTACGCGCAGTACCACGGCGGCAACGCGGACGGTGCCCTCCAATCGCTGAGAGCCGCGGCCGCCCTCGATCCGGATTTCGTCGTGCCCGTGGAGGTCGCGCCGGAGGCTGGCGCGCTGAGCGCCCTGAGCACCGTGGCCCACGTCTCGACGCAGACCTACTCCGCCTCTTTCGAGGCCCCCGAGGGCACCCAGACGTGGGTAGACGGAACGGAGTCCACCGAGCGTCCGGCCGACTCACCATCGCTCATCCAGGTGGTCACCCCCGACGGCGTCCAATGGTCCGGGTGGGTGACGACCGAGACGCTCCCGGCCTGGATGTCCATGGGCGACTGAGGCTTCGTGCGAACGCGCTGCCCGCGCCGAAGGTCAACTCCCGCCGAACACCCAACCAGCAAGGCAGATCCCCGCGAAGACGGCGATCCAGGCGACCTCTACTGCCCGGCTCCACGCGATGAACCGCTCGGCGCCCGTAGGGACCGCGAGTCCCAACACGACCCCAAGCGCCAACCCACCGAGGTGCCCCGCCGCGTCCACGAAGGGCAGCACGAGGGAAAGCACCACGTTCAAGAGCAGGAACCCCTGCAGGATCGGTCCCAGCAGGCGCCGGTCGTCTTCAGAGAGCGCCCCCCGCTCGCGCCAACCGAGCACCACCGCCAAGCCGAGGAGCGCAAACGCCCCTCCCGAAGCGCCATCGGACTGGCTGACCTGCACCAACTGCGACATCACGGACCCCGCGAACCCGCCGGCCAGGAACAAGGCCGTGAACCGGCGCGCCCCCAACCAGGGCTCCAGGATCCTCCCCAGTGCGAGCAACGCCACCCCGTTGACCAACAGGTGCAACCCATCGGCATGCAGGAACACGCTCGTGTACAGCCGCCACACGTCTCCACCCACGATCAATGGATGGTACTGACCTCCCGCTGCCACCCGGAACCCGATCTCGCGGCCCAGCACGAGGACCTCCAACAGCCCCCCGCGCCCTGCCATCCACCAAGCCAGTCCGGACACCAGGTGCACGGCCGTCATCAGCGCCACGAGCGCCCAGGTGGCGCGGAGGGGCGCCGCCCAGTCGATGCCGGGTTGCGGTCGATTCCCCTCCATGCCGTTCCGGCTACACCGCGAGGGCGAAGGCGCGGAGGACCTCGTTCAGCGAGGTCTTCCGGTCGGTGGACGCAGTACGCTGTCCGATGATCAGGGCACAGGGAAGCGCGTAGTCCCCTGCCGGGAAGGACCGGGGCCGCGTCCCGGGCACCACCACGGAACGCGCCGGCACGCGGCCCTTGTGGACCACCTCCCGCTCTGTTGTGACGTCGATGATCGGTGTCGACGCGGTGAGCACCGTTCCCGCACCCAGCACCGCCTCCTCCTCGACAAGCACCCCCTCGACCACGACGCAGCGCGAACCGAGGAAGGCTCCATCCTCGACGATCACCGGGCGCGCACCAAGCGGCTCCAGCACCCCACCGAGGCCGACACCTCCCGAGAGGTGCACGCCGCGCCCGACCTGGGCGCACGACCCCCGTGGCCCAGGTGTCCACCATGGTCCCGGCGCCCACCCAGGCGCCGATGTTCACGTACCCGGGCATCACCACGCAGCCGCGCTCCAAGAAGGCGCCATAGCGGATGGTGCCAGGGGGAACGACCCGCACGCCCTGCCTCGCGAGCGCCGTCTTGAGGGGGATCTTGTCGTAGTAGCGGTAGTCCCCGTAGGAGCCCTCCCGCATCTCGGCCACCTGGAAGTAGAGGAGGATGGCCCGCTTCAACCACTCGCGGACCACCCACACCCCGTCCAACTTTTCCGCAACCCGCACCCGACCCGCATCGAGGGCGGCAATGGCATCGTCCACCGCCTCACGATCGATGTCGCCGCTCTCGAACGAGTGGTCGATGCGCCTCTGGAGTTGGTCCACGAGAGCCTCCCTGACCGGCGCGGACCTTAACCGGCCGGCAGTCCCAGGGAACCATTCCGCCGCGGTATGTTCCGACCGCCACGGAGGTGTTCTTGCGGCGACTCTGCCTGTTCCTCACCGCGCTCTCCCTCGGGTGTGTCGATCCGGACGCCCCGGCAACCCAGGCCGATGCCACCGAGGTGACCTTCCAGGTACCCTCTGGCGCCACCGCCAGGGGTATCGGCCCCACCCTGGTGGAGGAGGGTCTCGTTTCGGGGGAATTCGGTTGGACCCTCTACCTGCGGCGGAACCCCGACGAGGCCACCTGCCTCAAGGCGGGCCGCTTCCTACTGCGTCGTGACATGTCGATGCGAGAGGTGATGTCCACCCTGTGCGGCACGCCGCTCCCCGAGGACGTACCCTTCACGGTGTTGGAGGGTTGGCGGATCCGCGACATCGATGGGGCGCTCGCGGAGAAGGGGTGGATTGTGGCAGGGGCGTACACCAAGATCGCAGAGTCGAAGGCCGTGGCGCTTCCCTTCCCCATCGAGTCCGCCACCCTCGAGGGATTCCTGTACCCGGAAACCTACATGGTGACGCCACCCCCGCGATTCCAGCCCGAGGACCTCATCGAGCGACAGCTCAAGACCTTCGACGAGAGGTTCCGTGTGCCCAACGCCGGGAATCTCGATGCGCGGGGGTTGCACGCGGTGGTGGTGGTGGCCTCCATGGTCGAGCGCGAGGAACGGACCGACGCCAATCGCCCCATGGTGGCCGGCGTGCTCTGGAAACGCCTGGACCACGGATGGCAACTCGGGGTGGACGCGACCAGCCGCTACCCCCTCGAAGACTGGACCGACAACAACGCCTTCGTGAGACGGCTTCGCGACCCGGACGACCCGTACAACACCCGCCTCCGCAAGGGCCTGCCCCCCACGGCCATCGGCAACCCCTCCCTCCGTTCCCTCGAAGCCGCGCTACACCCCGAGGACTCGCCCTGGTGGTTCTACCTGCACGACCACGACGGTGTGTTCCACGGCGCACGCACCGGCGACGACCACGACGCGAACCGGGCCAGATACGGCGTTTACTAAGACGCGCCCCAACGGCCGTCGCCGTCCCCGTCGATGCGCACCGGGTTCGTAAACCCCAGCGGGACGTATCCCGGGGCTACCAAACCGTAGTCGCCCCCCACATACGGCTGTGCTCCGTTCGACTCCAGCGGCCACCCCGCCTCCGCGATGACCCAGGTGTCGGCAGCGATGCCGATGGGCCACACCACCTCCATGTCCACCGGCTCACCCGGCTCGGGGACGGGCACCTCCCACCGCTGGACGACATCACCACCCACCACCAGCCGGACCTCGTCGACCGGCACCCAGGGAGCCGCCTGGACCCGGACCCGCGCGAGCGCTGTGCCCGTGAACGACACCACGTCGCCTGGTGAGGAAGCCCCAAATGGGGTCTCAAGCACGAGATCCACCACGGGTCCAGTGGAAACCAGCACCGCCCCCTGCCGCAACGCACCGACAAAGGCTCCGGCGTCCAGTGCCTCCCCGGGTGCTGGGCGTGGCGCACGCACCAGGTTCACCGGGAACCCGGCCACCTCCACCTCCATGGCATGGCTGTCACTGTTCCCGGTGCCGGTCATGAAGAAGCCCTGGTTCAAGAAGACGAACCAGTCCTGTCGCAGGTCGAGGTAGAGCTCCCAGGAGAACCGGTTCACGATCTCCAGGGCATCGAAGTCCATCGCGGTGGCCCCGGTTGCCGGGTCAGCCTCCAGCATCCACCCATTGGAGCCCTCCCCCACCGGAACATCCCGGTCGAAGCCCACCCGCTCGAACAGGGGCCACGCGCCCCGATTCGGCGGCCTGTCCGGAAAGAAATGGATGCCCCGCGCGTGGTTCAACTGGAGCACGACTTCGCTGCCGACGCCGGGGTAGGGGTTCCGCTCCTGGCGGACCCGGAAATCTCCCAGCGCCCGTCCGATGACCTCCAACTCCTTCTTGGGGAGGGGTGCCACGTCGGACCCCAGGACCGGAAAGGCGTTCATGTGGCCGAGGTCCCAGTTCGCACTGGTGGGGTGCCGCAGGTCGTGCTCCACGCCGGGAAGGCCGTGGAGAGGGGACCCCTGACCGGTCACCACGTCCAACCCGGGCGCGGGGTCGACGACCTCGTTGTGGTCCGTCACCACCACGACGTCCAAACCGGCCGCGAGCAGACTCTGCCAACGGAGCCGATCCGGGAGGAACGAATCGTAGGAGCGTCCGGTGTGCACGTGCAGGTCGGCAGCAAGGTGTTCTGGAAGGTC